>NZ_JBMDWJ010000260.1:0-2577 GCF_048595215.1 Siphonobacter sp. | reverse complement strand
GCATCTGGAAGGTACGCTCCGACTCGTCGAAGTACCCGAAAACCAATCTTTTGAATTAGGAGGCCGTACCTTTATTAAACACCAGAAACGCCGTACCCGCTTTTTGTGTACTGATCAGCAAACTGGTCGCCAGTATACGGTTCCCGCGGAAGCAATGGTTCGCCTGCTCGAGGTACGGATTGAGCCAAATTCTCGTTATTAGTGCAGGTTCGTTTATTACATGAAACAAACGTTTATTGGGCTCCTATTACTGCTCTGGATTCCGCTGCAAAGTCAGGGGCAGGCTTCGGTATTGGCGGAAGGCTCCTGGTTAAAAATTGGGGTTACGAAAGATGGTATCTATAAACTCGACGCGGCCCAGCTGCGAAAAGCAGGCTGGCCTACCGTTGATCCGCGTCAGCTTCGCCTGTACGGAAATGGCGGAGCGGTCCTTCCGCAGCCCAACGCAACGCCTCGCCAACGAGATTTACGGGAAAATGCACTCTGGATTACGGGAGAAACCGACGGTCGGCTAGATACCGAAGATGGCATTTACTTCTACGGAACAGGCCCCCACGAAATGCGGCTGGATACCCTGACGGGGCGGTTTTCCCACGCATTGAATCCTTATTCGGACACTACCTATTATTTTCTGACGCGGAGTACCCACGGTTCCCCCAAACGCCTGACGACGGCCCCCTCGCTTACGCAGGGTACGAGTCTGACCAGCTACGACGACTACTTGTTTCACGAAAGTGAAGAAATCAACCGCGTTACTTCCGGACGAAACTGGTACGGCGAAATTTTCTACGTCACCTCCGAACGTACGATTTCCTTCAAAATACCGGGTGCCGTACCGAATACCCCTTTTCAGTTAACTTCGGCCACGATGGGCTATGGTTCCGTAGCGACGCAATTTAGCCTCAACGTAAACGGCCAGCCTTTGGGCAACCAAACCATACCGGCCACTACCTATGATCGCTACGATTATAAAGGGGTTGATGTAGCGACGACTTTTCCGGGCACCGTACCTACCTTACCAGCGGATGGAACGTTTGCCGTCACGCTAACCTATAACCGCAACGGCGACAACGCCGCTCAGGGAGCCTTGAATTACTTAGGCTTGCAGGTACATCGACCGTTGAGTTGGATGGGTCAGGGGTTTCGTTTTCGCTCACTGGCCAGTCGTACGCTGCCGCAGGTGCAAATGACTTTGGCTAATGCACCGGCTTCACTGCAAATCTGGGAGGTATCGGAAACGGACGTTCAGCAAATGGCCTTGCGTAACGGAACGTTTGGCTATACCCCGGCAGGACGTATCCACGAATTTGTGGCGTTTCTACCCGAGCAAGCCCTTAGCCCGGCATCGATTCTACCCATAGCTAATCAGAATCTTCAGCAAAAAAATACGCCTCAATTACTGATCATTTGCCCCCCGGCCTTCCGTTCGGAAGCGGAACGACTAGCAGCGTTCCGGCAATCACACGATCAGTTGACGACTTTAGTGGTCAGTACAGCTGAAGTATACAATGAGTTTTCGTCCGGTCGGCTGGATCCAACGGCTTTACGGGATTTCATTAAGCGATTGGCCGATCAGCAACCGGGCACGTTACAATACGCTTTGCTGTTCGGAGATGCCACCTTCGATTACAAAAACATTCTTCAGGAGAATCAGGGTTTCTACGTGCCTACGTACGAAAGTCGTGAATCGCTGCACCCCATCTACAGTTATTCCTCCGACGATTACTTCGGTTTTCTGGAAAATACCGAAGGTGAATGGCCCGAAACGTACGCCGGTGATCATACGCTTGATGTGGGCGTTGGACGCCTGCCCGTCAAGACCCTCACTGAAGCTCGTCAGATGGTAGACAAGCTGATTCATTACGAAGCGGCCACTACCCGGGGACCCTGGCAAGGCCGCCTATCTTTTGTAGCGGATGATGGCGATTTCAACATTCACACGCAGGACGCCGAGCGGCTGGTGAATCTGGCGGTGGCGACCCCTTATCGTTCCGAAAAAATTTACCTCGATGCCTATCCGCAAACGGGGTCGGGTACGGATCAAAAAAGCCCGCAGGCCCAGGCGGCCCTGGCCAATGCCGTTCGTGAGGGCCGGTTAATGATTGCTTTTGCCGGTCATGGCGGCGTATCGGGCTGGACACAGGAACAAATCCTGAGTTTACGGGATATTCTAGGCTGGCGTAACTACGACCGCTTACCTCTCCTGCTAACGGCGACCTGCGAGTTTGGCCGGTACGACAATCCCGGGGTAGTTTCGGGAGCCGAGCTGGCCTTACTCAGTGCCCAGGGCGGAGCCATTGCCTTGCTGACGACTACTCGACCCGTGTTTGCCAGCTCGAACGCTCTGGTCAGTGAAGCATTTATGAAAGCGGCTTTTCAACCCGTTAATGGTCAGATGCCCCGCCTAGGTGACATCTTCCGCCAAACTAAAAACAACAGTTTGGCGGGTCGGGTGAATCGAAATTTTTCTCTGCTCGGAGATCCTTCCATGCGACTGGCTTACCCGCAGGATTCCATCCAGCTCGCGTATCCTGACACCCTACGAGCCGGAGCAGAAGTTACCATTCGTGGTACGGC
>NZ_JBMDWJ010000259.1:0-15638 GCF_048595215.1 Siphonobacter sp. | reverse complement strand
TACCGCCTGCCGGATCAGCCTTTCATCATCGGCCTGCTGACTGAGAATACGTAACTTCTGTAACTGTCCGGGATAGTTTTCACCCAAGTACAGTAACAACTCTTCCAGTTTTACCAGCCGCCTGTTTAAAGAAATAGACTGGCCTCCGGCTAGCATAAACCCCAGCGATTCAATGAAATGCTGCAGGAAAGCATCTTGCTCAAAAAGCAAAACGGGCTCCTGATGTCGTTCGCTGATTTTCGTGGCAGGCATGTCGGGATGCCGACTGAAAAAATCAATGAGCACGTTCGTATCGAAGAAAATGAGCATGCTCCGGTAGCTGCCTCCCGGAGCGACAGTTTTTTCGCTCATCAAACAATTTCCTGCCGAAAGCAGGAGAAACTGATTGGGGTTGATCTTCACCGTTGCCCCCGGATAGTAAACCGTTTTTTCGCCTTCCAGCAAGAAACTGAACAGATGCTGATGGAGGGTAATCCGATTCCGGCTCCCATCGATCTGGGACGCATAACTAAAGATCGAAACGGGTTCTAGGTCGGCATCCGTGGAGGCTTGCTCGTTTTGTATACGGGTGGTTTTCATTTGCTTCGTAAGGATACGCCCTAAAACCCAATCCGTTCCCTCAAGAATTGGATCAGGTTTCAGTCGTTTAATGCTTTCTTTAATGCCTTCCGTTCCTGATTCCAGGTTAAATCTGTAGAAGATGGTCTTTACACTTCGTTCAGGATACCACTTCGTTTCTGCTTTTCCTGACGACGAAACCAGTACATGGCCTGGTAACCGAGTGCCTTTCGAATGATGCTCATTTGCCCGATGTGAAAGGCTTCGTGTAGTACCATCGAGGTAAACAGGTCTTCAATAGTGGTACCACCCGTGGGCCCCTGCAAGGGGATTTCCGTTTGTAACACTCGGTCGTCTACGGCTTCGAGCGTCTCGATGAAGCGGTTGGAATACCGGAGCCAATCCTGTACCAAGTCCGTCAGGCTTGGGTATTTTTTGCTTCGGTCAAAGGGTATGAACTGGGGCGGCGGCAGGGTTGGATCGACAAAGAGGTCCAGATACGGATAGGCTTCTACCAACTGCCCCAGACGAACGGTATTTCTGGTCCGCATGATCAGTAAATGACCCGCAATCCATTCTAGACTATTGGTATGCTCACTTATTACTTGACTCCCCTCTTCTTCCCTGATGTCTTCCAGTACCGAAATATACCAGTCGGTCAGCAGCCGAAACTGCCTTAACATCTGCTCTCGTGTGTTCATTGGTGTTAGATGTTAGGAAACCTAGTCAACTAGTGTTTTTGTCCGTAAGCTAGCAGTGAAGCTTTCGCCAGCGTTGCAAAGTGCAGGTTAAATCCCACCAAAGCAGGGGTAGCCTTTTCATCCAATTCCAGCTTTTTGCTTAGGGCATGAACGGTGATCAGGTACCGATGGGCGGGCCCCTCCGGTGGGGCGGCCCCTACGTAACCCGGCGTACCCAGATCGGTATTGCTTTGAAGAGTCCCTTCCGGTAATTGATTGTTCGCCGGATCACCAGCTCCCGAGGGGAGTTCCCGTACCTCCGCCGGAATATTGAAAACCACCCAATGCCAGAGTCCGCTTCCCGTTGGGGCGTCCAGATCGTACATCGTTACGGCAAAGGCTTTCGTTTCGCTGGGGGCATTTTCCCAGTAAAGCTGAGGTGACTGATTTGCTCCCGAAAAGCCCATCCCATTGAAGTACTGTGAGTTGGTTAGCTGTCCACTCAGCTCTGTACTTTTCAAGGTAAATGTTGCGGATGACGTCCCGGCATTAGTCATTGATTCTAAGCTCATTGTCTACTTTATTTTATGTTCTTTGGTTCTACAAAGGTAGACGTGCCGCAAGGCAGCGGAACATAGGATAACGTTCAAAAAGTGTGGCTAAACGTTCAATTTCACAGAGAACAATGTCTGTTGTATATCGCAAAAGAGCTACTTACTCAGACTTTCTCATTTTGGCTACGCATCTCCGGAATTAGGCTACGTCCGCCTCCTCAATACTCCGGACCTTTGTCAGGTGGTTTTAAGGAATTCACGGCTGGTCCGAAGCCATTTATCGGTTCCCTACTGCGAACATTCCACTACCTGATTTTCTCACTTGATTTCAATGAACATGAAAAAAGCATTCATTACCGGTGCCAATAAAAGTATTGGCTTAGAAACAGCACGTCAGCTACTGAAACGGGGTTACTTTGTGTATCTGGGCAGTCGCGATTTTGAAAACGGACGGAAAGCTCTGGAACAACTAAAAGCCGAAGGGCTGGATCAGGCGGAGGTTATTTTGCTGGATGTCAGCGATTCGCAATCCGTGTCAGCGGCCCGCACGGCGATTGGCCTTACAACGGACGTATTGGACGTACTAATCAACAACGCGGGTATTAACGGCGGGATGCCTCAATCGGCCCTGACTTTATCCCTGGATCGCATGCAGGAGGCCTTCAATGTCAATGTGTACGGAGTGGTTCGGGTGACGCAGGCTTTTATCGATCTGCTGAAAAGGGCCGAACAGCCCCGCATTGTCAATGTATCGTCCAGTGGTTGCTCGCTGACGTTAAGCAGTGACCCTAACTGGCGATTTTATCACCACAAAGCAGCGATCTATCAACCCTCGAAAGCGGCTTTGAATATGTACACGATTGATCTGGCTTACGAACTGCGAGACACCCCCTTCAAGGTGAATGCCGTTGACCCAGGATTCACGGCTACCGATTTTAATAACCACCGGGGTGATGACAGTCCTGAAAACGCGGGCCAACGGATTGTTAAGTATGCCCTCATCGGAGCGGACGGCCCTACGGGTCGGTTTATCAGTGAGTATCACAATCCGGAGACGGGGGAGATTCCCTGGTAAAGAGAGTTTATTATGGGATAAATAGTTAAGCTTAAAATTCATTATACTAAAAAGAGAAATACGATAGTTTAGTGATGTCGTTTTACTCAGACGGAGTTTGGTCCCGCAGGTACGGCCGAATAATAGCTCCTAAGCCTTCCAGGCTGGACCTCTCCACGCCTGACGACAGCCCGCTTCAGGCCACCGCATTGCGGCTGTTCCGTTGCTCAGGAGCGTGAGAGGTTCTCATCTATTAATAATAGATTGTTAGAAGTTAACTGGATACCTTCATGGGGGGCATAGAACCGGGCCCCGTCCTATCGCGAAAAGCCGCCTTTTTCATCCGCAACGCGTGGCCCAGAGCAGGATGAAAAGAGCGGCGGGCGTGCCGACATGGAATGTATATGGACTAAAAAACCATCCGTCTTAACAGGACGATATAGTGATCTGCTAACAATTAGTTAATCGTTGTTAGCAAGTCTCTACACGAGTGTCCAGAAACTAAAACCCAGACGTACCTGCGGAACGAAAAACGCAATTTCATAAAATGAACCACCCTACTCCAATCAAACTCGAATCCATTGCGGAAGTGCACCGGTATTTGGGTTTACCCAAGCCCCTGCATCCGCTGATTAGTTTACTGGATAATACGAATCAGCAGTTCGATACGAACAAACTTCCCCAGTATGACGTGCTGAGCTTTTACAAGATTACGTTCATCACCCAATACAGCGGAAGGGTGAGGTACGGTCAGGGTTATTATGATTTTGACGAAGGAAGTATGCTGTTTGCGGCTCCCAATCAACTCATGGGGCGGGATCGGGAACCGACTGATCACGCGGGGTATGCCCTGCTCATTCACCCCGACTTCTTACAGGGGTTTCCCCTTGCTTCAAAGATCCGGCAGTATGGCTTTTTCTCCTATTCCCTTACGGAAGCCCTGCACCTTTCCGACCAGGAAAAAACGACGATTCTATCCGTCTTTAAGCATATGGAAGAGGAGCTAAACAGTCGGATCGATGAATTGAGCCAGGAAGTAATCATTGCTCAAATCGAGCTCCTGCTCACGTACGCTGACCGATTTTACCGGCGTCAGTTCATCACGCGTAAACCCGTCAGCCATGAGTTGCTTCCCAAACTAGAAGAGCTACTGAATCGCTATTTTTACGACGGAACGGCTTTACGTTCGGGTATTCCTACGGTTCAGTATCTGGCTGAGCAGTTACACTACTCGCCCACCTATCTGAGTGATCTGCTTCGTTCGCTGACCGGACAAAATGCCCAGCAGCACATTCACGGCAAGCTCATTGAAATAGCGAAGGAAAAACTATCAGCGAGCACGTTGTCAATCAGTGAAGTGGCGTATGAATTAGGATTCGAGCATCCGCAATCGTTCAGTAAGTTATTCAAGATTAAAACGAACGTTTCCCCGTTGGAATTCAAGCGGTCCTTTGCTCGGGAAATACCTCCGGAACGGTCCGCTGGTTAGCGTGGAATGGTCTAGTAAGAATGTAGTTGTTTTGTAAACTCAAGGATTTCACGACTGATACTACGCTGACTTCCAGACCACTTTTTTACCGTAGACCTCAATTAAAACTCGCCCTAAATTCCAGTGGAGACAAATTAGTTTTTGATTTAAACAGCTTACTGAACGACTGCGGGTGTTCAAATCCCAGCTGATAGGCGATCTCTCCTACCGTCAGGTTACTGAGGGTGAGTATTTCCTTCGCTTTTTCAATCAGTTTTAAATGAATATGTTGCTGAGTATTATGGCCCGTCAGCGTACGCAGCATATCGCCGAGGTAGCGGGGTGATACATTCAGTTGATCAGCCAGAAACTGAACGGTCGGCAAGCCCTGTAGTAAGGCCGTTTTATCGTTGAAATACTGATGTAAAATCCGGTCTAACTGCTCCAGTAAAGCGTTGTTGAGGGGCTTTCGGGTAATGAACTGGCGTTTGTAAAATCGCTGACTGTAGTTCAGCAGCAATTCCAGTAAGGAGATTAGTACATCCTGACTAATATCGTCAATGGCCGTTTCCAGCTCGTCGCCCATATTCCGGGCAATGGACGTAATGATGGTCTTTTCCTTGTCGGAAAGGTGTAAGGACTCGTTAACAGCATACGAGAAAAACCCGTAGTTTTTGATTTTGGTATCCAACGGATAATTCCGTAGAAAATCGGGATGAATCAGTAGCGTAAAGCCCATCGTCGCTACGGACGTTTCAACGGCAGACAGGGGCTGTCCCGGTGCAGTAAAAAACAGTCCGCCTTCGTCGAAGTCGTAAGTAGTCTGGCCGTATCTCATCGAACACCCCGCCGACGCATTGAAGGTAATATGGTAGAAGTCCATCAAAAACGTGGGCGTCAGCATTGCCGCAGTCAGCTGGACTTTGCTATACTCCAACAGACTGATCAGCGGGTGGCTGGGCTGCGGCAAACCAAACGTCCGGTGTATATCGGAGATGGAATGGAAGACGCGTGGTTTAGGCTTAAGTTCCCCTTTCATGGTTTGATAACTAGAGGTCGATACTTCGGTGTAACCCGAAATACCGACCCAGTAATTCCTGAATCCAATTAATTTTCTGCAATCATCTGCTTGATTCCTTCCCGGAAGGCCTCATCCCCCACGGCCAGTCGCTGGGCATACAAAGCTTTCGCATCTTCACCGCATACGTACCGCAGCGTATTCGTTCCATCGGTAGCGGCTCCGTAGACCACTTCCGCGATCTGCTCGGCCGTAGAACCGTTGGGACTAGACGTGATGGCCGTCATAAACTTGTGCAACAGCGTATCGTAATCCGGATGCGAGGCCATCACGGATCGGTTCTGGATTTCGGTGGCTACCATACCGGGTTCAATGGTTTTGATACCGATTCCTAAGGCGTTCAATTCGAAGGACAGGCTTTCGCTCCAGCCTTCCAGGGCCCATTTGCTGGCGTCGTACATAGAACTTACCGGAAAACCCATCAAACCCGCCGATGAGCCAGTGGTAATGAACAGGCCACTTTTTCGCTCGCGGAAGTACGGAATGAACGCCTGCGTCACCCGGACTACCCCCAGAAAATTAGTATCCATCTGGCGAACTAGCTCCTCATCGGGGATGGCCTCCAAGGCTCCCAGCAAGGCGTATCCGGCATTGTTGAATACGACGTCAATATCGCCTGAGGACAGAGCCTGTTGCGTCGTTGCTTTGATCTGTTCGGGATTGGTTACGTCCAGGGGCAGCAGCGTCACCTGTTCGAGTTGAGTTAGCTCTTGCTCCAGTTCCGGCTTACGCATGGTCGCAATAACCTTCCAGCCTTTACTCGCGAATAATTTTGCCGTAGCCTTACCAATCCCCGCCGAAGCACCCGTAATAAAAATCGTCTTTGTCATTTCTTTTTGTTTCATCTTTCGAAAGACAAAGCTCCGCTACCTACCGTTTGGGCTTGTAGTAAAACTGGAGAATCCTGTAGCCAAAATGGTACGAATCCTCAGAACGCATCAGGCCCCGGAACGTCCGATGACTCTCCGGGGCCTGATGCATTAGTTGGAAGCGAGAAAATTAATTTTATTGAAGGCAAACAAGGGTTTCTGCCCCGCAGACGGATTTTTGAAGACAAAGTATAGTTGATGGATACCCGTCATCTCCTGCCGGAGCGGGATCTTCAATTCGCCCTTATTATCCTGAGGCACCTCCACTTCTCCTACCAAGGGCCCCGTGGGTGAATCGAGGTGTACGGCTAAGACCCCCCCGGCAAATCGCTCTTTAGACGCAATGACAGAGGTCGTAATCTCTTTCACGGAGGTCAGGTCAATCCCCTTGTACAGCAGATAACTGCCCGATTTCAGGCCAATTGCGTAAGGAACTTTCGGCGTAATCTCGTACACCACTACTTCACTTTTCCCATCCGCCGCTCCGGCTTCCAGGTAGGGTGAACGCAAGGCGAGCGTGGATGAGTTGGTCAGGGGACCGATCAATCCGTTTCCTTTGTCAGTATAGCTGGCCGTCAGTACGTACGAACCTTCCTTTTTCTGCGATACGGGCTTGTATTGGCCCGCTACGGGTTGCCGATTCACGGGCTTTCTGCTCGCCAGTGAAAGAATGTACCGCACCATGTCCAGGGCTTCCTCTTCTTTGAGCTGGGGGTGAGCACTCATGGCCTGTTCGCCCCATACACCACCGCCACCAGCGATTACTTTACTGGCCAGCTTCCGCTCGGCCTGGGCATTGCCCCGGTATTTCTTGGCCACATCGATGTACGAAGGACCCACTGATTTTTTATCCAGCGTATGGCAGGCCTTACAGTCACTTAAATCAATGAGTCGTTTGCCCGTCGAAGCTCCCGTATTGGCCTGATGGCCCTGAGCCAGCATGGTTTTGTCGAAGCCTTCCAGATAGTCGATGGTGACGGTCACCTCATCTTCGGTAATACCCTGTTGGATTTTTCCATCCTCCTTGTCGCTCACGTTGACGGCATACGTAATGGGCTGATCGGGAAAGTAGAAGGTCTTATTGCCTTTTAAGACAATTTCTACCTGCGGTTCGGCATTGCCTACTTTAATGGTGAGGTTGGTCGTAGCCGAGTTCCCCAGGCGGTCGCTTACTTTCAGGGTGACGGGATACGTACCCGGCTTCTGAAAAGTAACGCTTGGGGTAACGGTTTTTTGCCGGGGGATTCCGCCACCAAAATTCCAGTCGTACGTCAAAGCATCGCCGTCGTAATCGATGGATTCGCGGGCGTCGAACTTCACCGTCAGCGGGGCGGCTCCGTTTAGCTTACTAGCGATAGCTTTCGCTACGGGCTTGCGGTTTCCGGTGTTGTAGGTGATTCGGGATAGTCGGGCATCGGCATTGGCCGTAAACCACTGCTGACCGTATTCAATCGTATACAAAGAGCCGTCCTTGGCAAACTGCATATCGATGACGTGCGAAAACTTCGTGTTCGGCATGAACGTTTCCATGGACACGTAATCGCCGTTCGGATTCATGGTTACCGGGTGAATCCAGTCCCGCGTCCAGTCGTAGGCAAACAACTTCCCGTCGTAGTATCGGGGAAACTTAACCGCCGTTTCGGGATAGTCGTCATAATAGTACACCGGTCCGGCCATGGCGTTTCGGGCTCCTTTTCCCACAATGGGACCGAATTCGGGAGAATCCGCGTAGGGATAGTAGATAAAAGCTTTCTGGGCCGCTGGCAATTCTTTCAGGCCCGTATTATGGGGTGAATCATTGATGGGCTTGGCCGGGTCAAACAAGGCTTTCGTTGTACTATCTCCGAAACTACGGGCCCGGTAAGGGCGGTTGTCGGCGACAAACAGCGGCCAGCCGAAGTTCCCGGCTTTCCGGGCCTGATTTACTTCATCGTGCCCGCGAGGACCGAACTGTTCGCTATTCTGCCCCGCGTCCGGACCCACTTCGCCCCAGTAGAGATAATTGGTACGCTGATCCACCGCAATGCGATACGGGTTTCGGTTCCCCATGACGTAAATTTCAGGACGGGCTTTCTCCGTTCCCGCGGCAAACAGGTTATCCTCGGGAATGGTATACGTACCATTCGGCTCGGGATGAATACGCAGGATTTTACCCCGTAAGTCGTTGGTATTAGCGGACGTATACCGGGCATCCCAACCGCTGCGTTCGGCCCGTTCGTCCATCGGAGCGTAGCCGCTTGAGTTGAAAGGATTGGTATCATCGCCGGTCGACAGGTATAAATTACCTTTCCGATCCCAGGCAATCGAACCGCCCGTATGGCAACAGCCCGTCCGTTTGACGGGTACGGTTAAGAGTACTTTTTCCGTATTCATCATGACCGTATCGCGGCCTTCGTCGTACACAAAGCGGGAAAGGTGCTGAGCGGTATCGGCGGGCGTGTTTCCGGTACTGGGTGAATAATAGACGTAAATCCATTTATTCTGCTTGAAATCAGGGTCGATGTTAAGTCCCATCAGGCCGTATTCAAACTTGGTATACACCGGAAAGTTCGCAACGGTTTTAATCGTTTTTTTGCCGGGATCGTACAGCTTCAAGGCTCCTTTCCGTTCCGCAAAAAGCACCTTCCCGTTGTCCAGTACGGCTAGTTCCGTAGGTTCATCCAGACCCGCCTTCAACACTTCGTGCACAAAGCGGTTTTCCTCGGGGTACGGATGCGTGTGGGCCTTTTTGTAGTCTAACTGACTCGACCAAACCGATTCAATTCCACCCATGATATGCTGTAGAAAAAGCGTATCGCTGAAGGATTCATCCGTATGGCCACCTCCCGTATAAAAGGATTTGCCACCATCAAAATCCCGGTGCCAGATGAACGGGTGATTGTCGCCGTTCTTGCCTCCCTTGTAGGTTTTCTCGTCCAGGTTGCCTAGTACCTTAATTTCGGGCACGATGCTCTTGTAGTTGTACCATTCATCGTATCGCTTCCAGCGTTTGGGCAGCATTTTAGTGGACGGATGGCTGGAATCCAGGATTTCAATTTCCGCGTTTTGCTGCTGCGGGTGACTCAGAAAGTAAGCTCCGACCAGCTGATTGTACCAGGGCCAGTCATGCTCCGTATCGGCCGCCGCGTGAATACCGGCATAACCGCCCCCCGCCTGAATGTACCGCTCAAAAGCGGCCTTCTGCGAGGCATCGAGAATCGTGCCCGTGGTGCTCAAAAAGACTACGGCATTGTACCGTTTGAGGTTGGATTCCTCAAAGGCCGCTGCATTTTCCGTCGTATCGACCAGAAAACCCCGCTCCTTACCCAGCTTGAGCAGGGCTTTTTTGCCCGCCGGAATGGACGCGTGACGAAATCCCGATGTTTTCGAAAACACCAGAATTCGCTTGGTACTTGCCGATGGCGAGGCCGTTTTGACGGCAACTTTTTTATTTGTCTGGGCAACTAGCAAGGTTGCGGGCAGGCAGACGGCCCAAAGGGCTAGTAACACCCCTTTTTTTCGTCGGCCTATCCAGAAGTTTAGCTTGATGAGATTCATGACCAATAAGAATGAGATAAGGATTTCGCTTCTATTTTTCCGTTAGACACTTTCGTAACAAGCGTTTAAGAGAAGAATTACTTAGCACCTGACAAGCGAGGCCTTTCATCCCAGAAGAATGAAAGGCCTCCCCTGACGACTAGTACCCGGGATTCTGTTTGATGCCCGGATTCTGATCCAGGACGTTCTGCGGGATCGGGTTCATGTACTGCTTCTTGTCGAACTTCACCGTGTACTTCTTCTCGGGTTCGATGGTGTACACCCAAACCCCTGAATTATTCGCGGGTACGGAATTGCGAATGACCATGTTATGACGGGGCTTACCCATCACCTCAGCGGCCTTCGCCAGGCGTTTGTTGTCGAGGAAGCGTTTGTCTTCGAAACACAACTCCACCCTTCTTTCCCGGTAAATGGCTTCCCGCATCTGATCTTTGGTTAAGCCCTGCGGTAAGGGAGCCAGTTCGGAGCGAGCCCGGATTTTGTTGATGGCGTCGTATACGCCTCCATCGGGACCGGTGGCTTCGTTCTGGGCTTCGGCGTAGTTGAGCAGTACTTCGGCGTAGCGATAGAAAATATAGTTCTGACCACTAGCATCATTGCCGGGAGCGGCGTCAGGATTGAGCCGTTTTTTCTGGTAATAGCCCGAATCGCCCACGTCCGTTTTACCCGCCAGGTCAATCTGATTGGTACGGTCAGGATTCGGTAACGTCAAATCGATACGGGTGTAGATCGTATCCGCCCGGGGCATCCAGTCCAGTTTGTAGGGAGCACCATCGTACACAATGAAGTCATAAAACCGCTTCTCCCGGTTAACGTAGGGTTTTTGCGGATCATAGCCTGAGGTGGGATCCGTAATGGGTTTACCGTTCGCCATCGCAAACTGGTCCACCAGTTCCTGCGTCGGATTGTAGTTTCCCCAGGAACGGTACTCGCCCAGCACGTAAGTTGGGCCGCCCCGGCTTTCGTAACTGCCCCCCATGTTCGCCACGTTCGCTACCACCTGACGATCCCAGATTACTTCCGAGTTGTACTCATTCGCCGTACGCCAGAGGTTTTTCAAATCCGGAAACAGGTTGTAGTTTTTACCATTCCCGTACGTGTCGATAAAGGCTTTGTTGGTAGCCGCCGCTTTAGCCCAGCGGGAAGGATCATAGTTACCGAAATGGACGAACTTTCCCGGATCGGATAAATAAGGCGTCGCGGTGTTGAACAGCGGACTCGCCGCGAAAAGCTCTACCCAGCCTTTCAGAGCCAGGGCCGCTCCGAGGGTCGCCCGTCCGGCATCGCGTTGGGAGAGGCTGTACTTCACGTCCATGTTCCCATTTTTCACCACCTGATCGAGTTCACTGACGATGAAATTGTAGGTATCCGCAAAGGTCTCTCGGGGCTTTTGCAATTGCTCGGTACTCATTTTGGTCCGATCCAGCGGTTCCGTCAAAATGGGCAGGCCGCCGATGTGCACAAAAAATTCGCTGTAGAAAAACGCCCGCAGGAACCGGGCTTCGTCCATGCGTTTATTGTAGTAGGCTTCCGAATAATTGGCTTTGTTTTCCGTAATCTTCTGGATGAACGTATTTACCTTCCGAATTTTCACGAAAAAATTCTCCCAGGTGTAGCCATACGTAGGCCCGTGCGTACCTCCCCAGGGGTTGTCGGTACTAGTCGAGGGAACGATCGTGATGCCGATTCGCCAGTTGGCGGCGGTGTAGTAGTGACTGATGTTGTAGTCATCTGTATAGTAATCAAGGCTTTCGGTTTGATTGAGCTTATTCGGAATCTGACTATATACGTCATTGAGGAAAACGTCCGCGTTGGTTTCCGACTCCCACTGCGTCAAATCCGTTAAATTGGCTTTATTGACGTTCTCCAGAAACTTATCCGTTTCGCACGACATGGGCAGGGTAAGCACCAACAGGCTCAGTCCAAGTACCCTGGCATTGGTAAGGAAGCGATTCATAGTATAGGTTCAATTAAAAGGTTAGATCAATTCCAAACGTCGTGGCTTTCATCACCGGATAGGCCGTTTCCCGATCCGTGTAGCCCATCTCGGGATCGACGTGCTTGATGCGGCTGAAGGTGAGCAGGTTTTGCGTCGTGAAATACACCCGGGCAGAGCCGATGTGGGCTTTTCCCAGCAGTGCTTTCGGCAGCGTATACCCGAAATTCAGCGTTTTCAGACGCAGGTAGCTGGCATTGACCATCCAGAAGTCGCTGTCTTTGGTATTGTTGGCGTACGGAGCCGGCGTAGACCGGGGATATTTGGCATTTTGACGCTCGGGAGTCCAGCGATTGTCTAAGTACTCATAGCCCGTATTGCTGCCGTTGTTCTCGAAAGGAACCGTCAGGAATTGGCGAATATTCAGGCTCGACTTGCCACTACCCTGGAAAAAGAGGGAGAGGTCAAATCCCTTCCAGTTGATGCTCGGCGTGATACCAAAGGTGAGAGCGGGATACACGGGATTTCCAATGACGGTCAAATCAAAATCATTGATGACTCCATCCGGAATACCATCCGGACCGCTCAGATCCGCGTAGCGAATATCACCCGGATGCAAGGCTCCGAATTGGGTAACGTTGTAGCCATCTTTGGCATCAATTACGCCGTCGCCATTGACATCATCCGACGTCTTGAATAAACCCATTGACTTATACCCGTACGGCGTACCGAATTGCCGGCCCACTTTAGTCCGGTTGGGGTTACGGGCTTCCGCATCCGTCTGGAATACTTCCAGCATCCGGTTGATGGAATACGTCAGGTTAGCGTTGACTGAGAAATCAATATCCTTACCGATTTTACGACGGGTACCAATATTCAGCTCAACGCCGTCACTGTTCATGCGGCCTTTGTTTTCCTGCGACAACGACAATCCGTATTCAACGGGTAGGGTTACCTGGGGAGCCAGCAACATACCCGTTCGGTTTTCGTGGAAGTAGTCAAATTCCACGTTCAGCAGTGAATTCCAGAGATTCAGGTCGAAGCCAATATCCGTTTTCGTGGAGATTTCCCAGGTAATGTAGGGGTTAGGCTCCCGGGGAACCGAAGAGGCTTGCACCAGCGTACCGTTGCCAAAGGCGTACGCTGCTCCGCGTAAATCATAGCCCGCCTGGTACTGGAAGGGAGAACCCGCCAACATACCTGCTTTTCCCCAAGAACCTCTGATTTTGAATTCATTAATAAAGCTTACATCCTTCAGAAACGACTCCTCGGAAATTCGCCAGGCGGCTGAAAAAGCGGGGAAGTATCCCCAGCGTTTGCCCGGAGCAAAGTAATAGTGACCGTCGTAACGTCCGGCGGCTTCCAGACTCAGTTTATCTTTGTAAGTATAACCTAAGCGATACACGAACCCCAGCTCACTGCCCGTCGAAGAGGTTCCGGAGTTGTCGTAATCCAGTTTGTCGGAACTCCCGAAACTCAACTCATCAATGCCAATGGCGAAGTTGTTGCGTCGGGTCGTCATGGATTCCTGGGTCGTTTTCCGCATCTCTACTACGGCTAATCCGGTAATGGCGTGCGAGCCAAACGTACCCGTATAGTTCAAATACCCCTGCGTGGTATAATTGGTACGCCGCGTATTTTCCAAGCCGAGCCAGCGGAAAGGCCGTCCCATTCCTTCCTGCAACGAAATGGCATCGGTGTAGGTGTACGGTTGGGAAGTCAAATCGATCTTGTGGTAGACGAAGGGTACGTGCCAGAGCTTGGTATTCTGCTGCCAGGGATCATAGCTGAATACACCTTTCACGCTGAGTCCCTTGGCAAGTTGCTGCTCTACGAACAGGGTTCCGAGTAAGGTATTGGCATTGTTACGACGATAACCGGGCGAACGCAGTACGCCAATGGGCGTGCTCGCCGACGACTCACCCCACTTGTCGCCTTCGGGATAAATCAGGCTTTGCGTCGGAAGAAATTTGTAAAAGCTGCGGAATAAGTGGCCTGAAGTGGATTCGTCAGCATCTACATCTTTCGTATTTTCAATACTTCCCAGCAAGGACATTCCAATCTTGGTCGTCCGGGTTGCCGCCATTTCTACGCTCAAATTGTAGTTGTACCGCTTGTAACCCACCGGATCGAAAATCCCCTTCTGATCAAAATAACTCAGCCCCGCGTGATAGGTAACGTTGTCGGTACCACCGCTCAGTTCCAGGACGTGATTCTGAATGGGAACGTTCTTGTTGAAAGCCTTCACAAAGTTGGAGTTCGGATATTTCCAGGGATCTTCTTCGTGTAAACGATCATAATTGTTCACCAGATTAGGGTCGTTCGGTAGGCTCGTTCCTTCCGGATTCTGATTCAGATAAGCTTCATTCTGCAAAGCCATGTAATCTTTCGCATTCAGCACTTTCGGCAAATACGTCGGATTCTGAAACCCGTACGAAGAGCTTAAGCGTACCTGGGGCTTGCCCGATTTACCCCGTTTAGTGGTGATCAGAATTACGCCGTTAGCTCCCCCAATCCCGTACGGAGCTACGGCCGCCGCATCTTTAAGGATCGTCACGCTCTCAATACTGGCTGGGTCCACCTGACGAATGTTGTCCCGCCGTACGCCATCCACCACGACCAGCGGACGGTTATTACCCGTCGTCACAATCCCGCGAATGTGAATATCGGGATCATCATTACCGGGTTGACCGCCGTTGGGTCGCATACTGACCCCCGAGACACGTCCCGCCAGTGATTGCGTAATGTTCGGTACGGGTACCTGCACGATGGCATCCCCCTTTATACTACTGATGGAGCCCGTAACGGTAGCCTTTTTCTGCGTACCGTAACCCACCACGACGATTTCATCAAGGGCTTTCGTGTCGGCACTCAGCGTGACGTCCAGTACGGTCGCATTGCCAACGCTCAGTTCTTTCGTCAGGTAGCCGATGTACGAAAACACCAGTATATCCTCATCCTGCACCCCTTCTATGCTATAAACCCCGTCCGCATTCGTGGATGTGCCTTTAACAGTACCCTTGATGGACACGTTCACACCGGGTAAGGGCTGCCCCTGCTCATCCTTGATTACGCCCGTTAGTCGCTTCGCGACTGGTTTTACAGCGATTAAAGGCTGAGTAATCCGTTCTTCGGTCTCTACCAAGGCCCAGGCCGACATTGGTAGGGAACAAAGCGTCAATAAGTGTAAAAATGACACTTTTAAGAATGGAAATAGTTTTTCTTTCATGTGTTTAGCGTTAAAACCACTTGCTGAAAAATTTGGAAATAGGATCCCTGGGAGGCTATGAAGGAAGCATAGTCTCAGTGTAGTAATCGGAACGATGGAACGCACAATTGGAGGGTTAGGGCCCAACAATACCAGTCCCATCTCCGGTTGGAAGATGAATAGAGATGCCTAGTGGTAAAGGATAAATTGGTTTTAGAGATTAATGGGTAATCTGTTAGGAAAAACTATTTGATAGAGGTTATAGGTGGATAATTTTCATAGTATGGCTTCCTTGCCGCGGTTCAAGGATCATAGGGAAGATTCAATTTTTCATTGCCATAATACAATAGCAAATCTATTAAAGTTTTCTAAAGCGTCAACAAGACACTTAAAAAAAATAGATGTTAATTCGTAAAATTTTTAATCGGTATCGTGAATGCTCATACCAACCCTAAATTCCAGCAAATGAGGCAGCTTTTTATTAGTAAAGCCTGGGTCCTTTACCTTCGACGAAAACCGTGATTAACACTATCCTATTCATTACGAACACAAAAATTAACGTATACGTCGGGGCGACAGGTGCTATTTGCTGGTCTAGTAAGGGTACGTCGCTTCTGTTTCAGGCAATAAGGATAGATTGGTCCCCTTTATACAGGACCGGGCCACTTCGGTAAGGATCGTAACTGAATTCGGCGT
>NZ_JBMDWJ010000258.1:0-5209 GCF_048595215.1 Siphonobacter sp. | reverse complement strand
ACTGTAGGCAATACATTAAAAAAGGAGGCAAAATCAGTTCCTACAAACAATTGTTTGTACAGGTCTTTTTGTTCGATCGTGCCTTCTTTATAGTACTGGCCGTACTTATCGATAATTTGTTGAACCTTTAAAATCATAATGATTTAGGTGTGGGGGTGGTGTATTTAAAAAATGTGGGTTGGTCGGTTAATGGAGCCTAGAATCCGTACGCAGCAAGAAGCTCGTCTTCACCGTCCATTTTCGCAGTCGCGTTACCTTCGGTGGTTTCGATCTTCTCAGTTTTGCCCAGTACGGGGGTTTTAGGTTCGGCACCAGGTGCAGCATCAAGCTGAGCCTGCAGCTGTGTTACTTTCGCTTCAGCATCATCCTTTTCTTTCTTCAGGGTAGCGTTAGTAGTAGTGAGATCACTTACCTGATTTTGCAGAGTCTGCATTTCAGTAGCTTTCATCTGAATGGCAGCAGCATCGGTAAGGCCAAGTTCTTCGTCGGACTTAGCTTCAGTATTAATACCGAACAGTGCCATGAGGCTGGTCATGGTTACTTTCATGTTAACTTTTGAGTTGGTAGTGGTGGTGTTTGAGCTTGGGGCTAATTCAAATACTTGTTGTACGGCGTCTGCCAGACTGCCCACGCCGTCGATCAGGCCCATTTCCAGGGCTTTGTCTGGGGTGTAGATCGCTCCGGATTTAGCATCCTTTTCGACAGCAGGGCGGTACTTGGCTACGTCAGCCAGGAACATATCCTGGAAAGGGGTTACGAGTTGAGCTTTGAGTTTATCAGTCTTACCTTCTTTGGCCTCTTTAAAGCCTAAGTCTTTATCGACGGCTTCGGTACCATATACTTCGATGTAGACGGCTCCCATTTTCTCCAGATATGGAATCATATCCAGGGTTCGGAAAACCGTACCGATATTGGCAATTTGACCAGAGAAGGGCGTTGAGTAAATACCGCCTTTGCAGGCCATGGCGATGTAATACGCTGCACTACATAAATAGCCGTCTGTATAAGCGACTACGGGCTTGGTAAGCGTCTGCAGAAAGGCAGCAAATTCGGCCAGTTGCATGACAGATCCACCGCCGGAATTAATAGCGAGAACGGTACCTGCGATCGTAGAATCGGTTTCAGCTTCGAGCAGTAAACGCTGGTATAAATCCAGGCCTGGAATACTCCAGTAATAATCCGTTTTGGGAAGGATCATACCTGTGATCGGGATGATCATCGCCCGGGATTCCGTAGAAGCAGACGACCGCCCGGACCGAGCAGCCGCCTGCAGGAACTGAGCCTCAGGTAAGGCCTTCTTTTCGCCCTCAGAACGGGCGGGTGCTTTTCCCTGGAGAAAAGCAAAGAGTTCTAGAGCATAGGCGTTGAATCCGCTTTCGTGGATAGACCAGAGCGAATGTTGAGTGAGATATGTAGGAAGTATTCCGTTCATTGTGATAGCGAAATACCGCTCTGTTTTCTCTGGAAAAAAAGACACAGCCGGATACGTCCGGCTGTGCTTAAATGGTAACAGTGAACGAATGCACCTTTTTCGACTCCAGCGTTGTAGTGAAGACCTTACCCTGGTATCGAATCTTCACGCTTTGGCTTTGCCCGGACACGTGATACGGCTGGCCAGCAACGGCGACGACCAGCAGCTCCCCGTTTATGGCCGCCCCACGCACGTAGGGTTTCGGGTTGGAATGTTCCTGAAGTAGATTTTGGTCCGGACGCGAATCGGTTTGCCAGGTAATACCCCCATCAAGCGAGTACTCCAGCTTGATATTGTACTGGGTATTCGGGTTGTTGGAGAAGCGGTTAAACTGGTAAGCACGCCATTTCCCGGCCTCTAAATAGTTCTGGCCGGCTTTTCTGGGACGTCCATCACTCCAGTTATAGAGGCCCCCACCCCATCGGTAGGAACCCGTGACCACGCCCCAAACGGGCAAACTCTCCAAAATCCAGCTGCCCACTTCAGGCCAGTTGTAGCCGCTGAGCCAATTACCCTGGTTGTCGTACTGGCGAGGTCCGCCATCATCGCCGCCTTCATACAAGGCCATCACCCACTCAATATTTTGCGGCTGGTGGCCAGCGGGAAGAGAAGCGAAGTAATTATCCGTCCAGCCCAGTTTCATCACGATGGGATGCAGGCTTTTCTGAGCATAGTCCGCCTGAGAAGAATACATCTTACCCGCACCGATGACGCTGGGTTCGTGCGAGGGATCGGTCCAAAAAAAGCCAGGCAGGTGGAAATAAGGGATCGTCCCCTGAAAGAGCGAAACGCCCGCCTCCTTAAGGAGGCGGAAGCGTTCCGAGGGTCCAGCCTGGGCCAGTGGATTGGAGGCACTCCCACCCCGATCCACACTTAGATTATTATGAGCGGACGCATAGACTTGAATCCGAACATTCGAATTCCGGCTGAGCGTGTACTTGACAGCATCGGCCTGAGCCTTTACGGCCGCCCAACTAAAAAAACGTTCGCCCTCGAAGTCCAGGTCCAATACGACCGGGTGGTTTTGCCACCCGATCGCATTCCTGAATGCGATGGCGTACCCTTCGACGGCCTCGTTTAAGGCTTGCTGCGAGGAAGGCAGGGCCTGACCCGGTGGCCAGATCGAAGCCAGGGCATTGTCGTACATCATCCGATACAGACCCGTACCGGCCGGCAGGTTATAGGTAGCCAGCTGCGTTTTGAGCTGGTCTACCGTTACCCCGGTCGGATTCCACTGCACATGGTATTCGCCCCCCAGCTCGTTCCAGAGCTTGGTCGGGTGGACGAAATTGACCATGCCTCGTTTCGCCCAATCGGCCTGCGTTGACCATTCAACCGCATCGGCCGTTAGGTTCATCGACGTCGTCGGCAGGGAAAAGGTGGGAATCTGCGAAAGCGAGGTTACGTCCGTTAGCGACCGGGTTTCCAGCACATCCGTTTCTTCTTCACCCCCACCCCCGCCGTTTCCGGGACTGCTCTTGTAGCCCCGGATCGATTTCAGCTTCACGTAGCGGCCCGGCTCCTTATTACCCCCGAAATCCAGATACATCCGCATGAGAATGCCCCCATAGTTCGGATTCGATTTCAAATCGATGGTGTAGGTATGGAACTGGCCGTCATTGATCGTATTGAAGCCATACACGGTATCGTCAAACTCCCAGAACTTGCCATGGTCGCGTTTGCGGTGCAGGTTGATGGCGGCCGTCGATGGACCACCCGTCAGGGCGACGGTGATGTCTACCTTGTCATAATCGCTAGCATTCCAGCTTACTTCAGGCGAGCAGAAGTTCGACCAGTTATCCTGATAGGAAATACCCCAGTACCCGGGGAACGGGTATTCGGTTGAGCCTCCGGAGGCCTTGTAAACACCATTCGTCCACCAGTGTTGCCGGTCTTTCGAAAAGTCGAAATCAAAGCGGAACGTCTCATCGCGTCGGGTGTAGGCGTAGTTTCGGGTTTCTTCAGCCGAGCCCAGCACGTAGGCAGCCTTGTACTTTAAGACCTGGTTGCGGTCGATATGCTCCTGGAACATATGCGTACCCAGACTGGCAAAATCACCATCCCATTCCGTATAGTTCGGCTTATCCTTCAGGCTCCAGCGGTTAAAGGAGGCTGAGAATTTGGGCGATTGTGACCAAAGGCCTAGTCCTAGATTGCCCTTGTTGGGAGCGTACAACCACATCCAGTTTTCAGCCGAATGGAATTTGGAGTTAAACGCATCCTGTGGGGTGGCATCCGAATAGCCTTCTTCGGCAACGGTGATGTCCCGATCAATCAGGGGCTGATTCGTCCAGGGCTGATTTCCCCAGTAGGTTTTAAACTTCCAGAATGCAGGGCCCAGAAAACCGCCCGCGATGTCCTGTCCGCGGGGCAGGTTATCAAATTCGTCGGTTCGGTGATTGTACAGGATGTTGGTCTGTTCAATCGCCTTGCCGTTAATTTTGTAGTACGAATCGACGTGGCATTCACACGGCAAATCATAATAGCCCCACATCTGCGGAATCGTACGAACGTAGAGTTCATTACCGTCCGGCGATTGCTTGTAGTGAACAACCCGCGAAGGCGTAGACATATCGCCCGTTTGGATGGGGTCCCAGCCCATGGTTTTCCAGAAATCGTGGGGTTTCTTATCGCCCGGATACCAGGGAATCGGCCATGAGTAGTACGCGTACTGGAGCTGCCGGCCCAGGTCAAAGTTATTGACCATGTTTTCCGAGCTACCTACCGGCGACAAATACCGAATAGCCGCTCCCGCTCCCAAATCAAAGCCTACTTTCATGTGCTCGTTTTGCACATACAGCATTTGCTTGGGAACATTCGTAATCAGTCCATCGGGTACGACGTCTTCCTTGAAGTAGTTTCCGTTCCCCGGATCACTCACGCCCGGCTGCGTGAATTCAATTCGCGTATTCCGAATCTGATTCTCGCGGGCACCCCGGTTTTCAGCGAAGTACAAGAAGTAGCCAACGCCGGACGAAAGGCCCGCTTTGGTGGTGTTCACCGTCAGCACACCATTGGCGGGTACGTTATCCTCCGAGTAGACGTATTTCCCGTCCGCAGATCCGTCCTTGCGGTAGATGGCGTAGTTGTAGCCAATCGTACCGGAAGTGGATGGATTAAGAATATTCACTTTCAACTGCGAGGTAGTCAATTCAGCTACCGAGAGTTGCAGGGGCTGCGAGGTGATCGGCGTTTCGTAGGTTTTCGAAGCATCGACTTCAGCCAAACCAAAGACTTTACCGGCCGCGTCCTTGACGTAGATGACATACTTTTCATCCGCGTACAGGTTTGATCCGTTGTGATCCTTAGTAAGCGTTTTTGACGTACTCCAGCCGTTAGCGTAGGAGAAGCTATTCCCGTCCGTTTTACGAAGGGCTTTCCACTGAACGATGGGTGAATTCGTATTGACGGCCGGTGCGGCCTCGATGGTAAACGTGCGGGATGAACCCGATTTTACGGTCGATACGCTGGTGATGCGGGGGTAATCGTCGGTTTTATAATCCTGATTCGGCTGAGACGCATTCGGATTATAGGGCGTATTACAGTTGGCGTAGAACGTCCAGGCCGTACCACGGTCGGCCGTTACGGTGGGATCGATCACAAATTCCAGCTTATCACCGGGGGCTACGGCGATGCTGCCCACGGTACGCCAGGACTTGGGATCGTAACTGACGACGGTGACGCCGTTTTTCTTCACCGACATTTTATCGGGAATGGTACCCGAATCGAACATATAGT
>NZ_JBMDWJ010000257.1:0-16355 GCF_048595215.1 Siphonobacter sp. | reverse complement strand
AGGAATGGCGAAAATTCATCCAGGAGTTTAAGATTCAGGAATTCACGAACGTCATCGAAATCCATAAGGATGCGAAGACAGCCCAGACCGTTCACTATACGGATTACCTGAAAACATTTGATGCCCAGGCGACGCCAACCATTTACGTACTGGACAAAGACAAAAAAATTATTGCCCGGAAGATTCCCGCTGAGGAACTCGAAAACTACTTTGAGTTTATGCTGAATCAGCAGGCTAAGAAGAAATCCTAAACGAAAAGAGCAACTGTTGTACCAGTTGCTCTTTTTTTATTTCAGCGTTTTCAGATACGCGATTGTCTGGGGTACCTGAGTTTTAATGTTCGGACTTTCGTCTTCTATATAATAATGTTGAATGCTGGTTTTTTTCGCCGCTTTCATAATGGCTGGTAAGGGCAGTTGTCCCGTCCCAAGAGCCACGTCGTTTTCAACGGGCGTACCGCCGGATAAGTTACCCTTCACCCCTTTGCGTAAATCTTTCAGGTGCATGAGCTTGAAACGCTTGGGATACTTCTCTAACAACTGTACCGGATCCTGCCCGGGAAAATACGTCCAGAGAATATCCATTTCGAAGCTTACGTAATTAGGATCCGTTTTCTGGACGATGTAGTCAAACAGCGTACCTTTCTCGTACGGTTCAAACTCAAACCCGTGGTTGTGGTAGCAGAACGTCAGTCCGTGTTCTTCTTTCAGGATTTTGCCCACTCGGTTAAAATTGGCTACGGTTTCTTCCGCCATGGCTAGCGTAAACGGTCCTTCGTGCGGAATCCAGGCGACGCGTACGTATTTCGCTCCCAGCGTCTTGGCATTTTGGGCTACTTCCGCCGTTTTGTTGAGGAAATCGGGGTACCCTACCCCAAACGATGAGCACTGCATGCCCCGATCGTCCAGTAGTTTCCGAATATCCTGAGCCGTACGGCCAAACAGATTGGAAAATTCCATATCCGTAACACCCAATGCTTTGATGGTATCCAGCGTAGCGGCTACGTCTCGCTGGAAACTGTGACGATAGGTGTAGGAAACCATCCCGGGCTTTTGGGGCGTAGATGGTTTTTGAGCGAAGGCCGAAAAGGCCGTGAAGACTAGTAGCGGAATGAGTTTTCGAATCATGGTCTAGAGATACAAAGAACGGTTCGGGAATAAAGACGATGGAACGGACACGTGTCCCTTGCTAACGCATTTTAGAGCGTTTCACTAAATACGCCGAAAGAATCGGATCGAAGCCCTGCGAGATGTCTGCTTCAATAAAATCAATCTTGTACTGATTGCATTTCATCCGCAGATCGTAATAGAATTTCTGGATAGCACTTCGGTAATAGTCCCGTACCTGCCCCGGCTGTACCCGTACCCGCTCGCCCGTCTCGAGGTCAATAAATTCGTACGGCCGTTCTTCAAAGGCAAATTCTTCTTCCGTCTGGCGATCGCTAACGTGAAAGAGCAATACCTCGTGCCGGTTGTGCTTCAAGTGTTGCAGGGCCGAAAAGAGCTTATCCGAATTTTCAATGTCATCGAACATATCACTGAAAATAACGACCAGCGAGCGGCGATGCACCTGTTCGGCAATCTGGTGAATGACCTCCGCCACGGATGATTTCCGGTTGGGTTTGGGCTGTTGAAGTAGTTGTTGTAATTGTAGGAAAATCTTGTGAATGTGTGAGGCCGTCGACCGGGTTGGCAGTTGCACTTCTACGCCCTCCGAAAAAGTGGTTAAGGAAACGGCATCCCGCTGCTTTTGGAGCAGGTATGCCAGTGCTGCCGCCGCCAGAATACTGAAGGTAATTTTCCCATTCGTCTTTTCGGGATAATACATGGACGAAGACGTATCGAGCAGCAGATGGCAGCGGAGGTTGGTTTCTTCTTCGTATTGTTTAGTATACAGACGGTCGGTTTTGCCGTATACTTTCCAGTCCACATGCCGAGTACTTTCACCGGTATTGTACAGGCGATGTTCAGCAAATTCCACCGAGAAGCCGTGAAAAGGCGATTTGTGTAAACCCGTAATGAAGCCTTCCACCATTTGTCGGGCCAGAAATTCAATGTTTCCGTATTCTCGGGCTTTGGTAAGATCCAGGGCCATGCGGTACGAGTGGTTCAGGTTTAGGAGGGTTGCAATCAGATCCGGCAAGCTATTTTTACTTAGAGTGGGATAGCTTTCATTTCCTAAGTGATTTTCAACTTATGCAATAACCATTCATTACAACCTTAAATGAATAACGCAAAAAGCGAGTAATGTTTAGGGAGAGCAGTTAAAAAACTTTTAAGTATAGGCAAAAAAAGAACCGCAACCTCCGGAAAGCTTTTAGAGACTGAACCAGTTATCTCTATCCACTGAACGAAGCTTGCGGTTAAGAAAAGCTGCCGCTGAAACATGTAATGGTACACTCTTTGTTGTACCTCCCTAAAATCTACTCTAGTGCTGCCATGTCCGCCCTGGCGGTAATCGTGGCGTTATCTTCGAGAAGATATTTGTTGGGTCGGAGTAAAACGATACCGTTTGTACCCACTACCCTAAGGTTTACTTGTGCGACGCCGGCTTGAGTCATACCCAATTTTTTTGCGGCATCAAAGGAAAGATCAATATCTCGATTCTTTCCAAATGGCCCACGATCAATTACTCTGACGATGGTTTTACGGCCATTTTTGAGATTAGTCACTTCCACCATCGAACCAAATGGTAAGGTTTTGTGTGCACACGTACCATTTTTTAAACGTTCGCCGCTGGCGGTGATTCTACCAAAGTACTGTTTACCGTAGTAAGTAGCCCGACCCCGATATTCTTTCCCCAGTGGTTTTTTGACTGGAGGGTATTTCTTGTAATACACCGAATAATGAGCCTGAGCGATACAGGGCAATATACTTAAGTTCAGTAACATTGCTGTTACCGCTCTACGTGTCCATATATTCATAGGCAGTTCGTTTTGTGGTTCAAAGAACTAACGTTATGCTTCAGCAGCGGCGGGAGCACTTTGGGCGAATTGCCTTGAACTGAGTAGAGTTCAGCTACAAACGTACGACAAATTTCTGAGACTGGTAGTATTTTCCACGTTTTAGGCAAGAGATTGTTCAGAAAGTTATATAAATTCCACAGGTTGAAAATTGACATCCACTTATTTTTTATTATATTGGGCGGTACAAAAAAGCACTAAATCTTCTGCCGATTTAATAACGGGTAGAAGAATAAACTGAAACCTGTTCAAAAGGTTTTTGATCGTTCTTTTTAACCTTCCGACTAAAAAAGCTGACCTTTCTTACGGCCAGCGTCTAACCATAGATTATACGGTTTGTAGAAATACCTACCTTATTTTCTACGATTTTTTTGCGACCAAACGCTTTCTTTCTATTTTTACCAGCGACTCAAACCATAAACTTCCAAAATTGTGGCTGAAAAAGAACGAGAAGAACTCTACTCGAAACGTGTAAAGGCTGGGAAGCGGACTTACTTCTTCGACGTGAAATCCACCCGTGCCAACGATTACTACATTACCATTACTGAAAGTCGTCGTTACCCCCAGGGAGATGGATTTGCGTATGAAAAACACAAGATGTTCCTGTACAAGGAAGATTTTGACAAGTTTGTAGACGCTCTCAAAAACGCCGTAGATCACGTCAAGACGGAGTTGATGCCGGAATTCGATTTCACGCAGTTTGCTGCCCGTGAAGAAGACGACGAGTACCGCAGCGACCTGAAATGGGATTAACCACAATCTGTTTGCTATGATTAACTGATACCCCTAACAGTTTTATCTGATTGTGAAGAACTTAAGAAAGCCTTTGCTGTGGCGAAGGCTTTTTTCGTTTATATAGTCGTACCTTTGTGAAATAGAAGGTTTAGAAACGCCGAATTAACGGTGTAACGAACTTCTTACGCGTGTATCATCACTGAGTTTAAATCAATATATTTCGTTACCCATGGGTTTGCAATGTGGAATCGTGGGCTTGCCGAACGTCGGAAAGTCTACGTTATTTAGTGCGATATCGAGTGCCAAGGCCGAAGCGGCCAATTATCCGTTCTGTACCATCGAACCCAACGTAGGCGTAGTAGAGGTACCCGACGAACGCCTCCGTACGCTCGAACAACTGGTCAATCCGCAGAAAGTAATTCCTACAATCATTGAATTCGTGGATATTGCTGGGTTGGTAAAAGGAGCCAGTCAGGGAGCCGGTTTGGGTAATAAATTCCTGGCTAACATCCGCGAAGTAGACGCCATCATTCACGTGGTTCGCTGCTTCGAAGACGATAATATTGTCCACGTCGAAGGACGGGTTAATCCGGTATCGGACAAGGAAATCATCGATTACGAATTGCAGTTGAAAGATCTCGAAGCCGTAGACCGAAAACTGCAACGTATCGAGAAAGCTGCCCGTGCCAGCGGTGACGCGAAGGCAAAAGCGGAAGTTGAAGTTCTGTATCGCTTTAAGAAAACGCTGGAGCAGGGTAAATCAGCCCGTACGGTTGAGGTATCGGAAGAAGAGAAATCAGCCGTGGCCGATCTGCACCTGCTGACGATCAAGCCCGTCATCTACGTAGCTAACGTGGATGAAGCTAGCCTGAGTCAGGGGACGAACGAGTGGGTTGAACAACTGAAAACGGCCATAGCCGAAGAGAACGCTCAGGTAATTGTGATCTGTGCGGCCATCGAAGCTCAGATTGCCGAAATCGAAGATCTGGACGAACGTCAGATGTTTTTGGAAGAATACGGCCTGAAAGAATCCGGATTAAGCCAGCTTATTCAGGCATCTTACGCCCTGCTAAATCTGATCACCTACTTTACGGCGGGTGTGAAGGAAGTACGGGCCTGGACGATCCAGCGGGGCTGGAAAGCTCCACAGGCAGCCGGAGTTATTCACTCGGACTTTGAACGCGGTTTCATCCGGGCAGAAGTAATCAAACTGGCCGATTACGATCATTATAAGTCAGAAGCAGCGATTAAAGATGCCGGAAAAATGGCAGTCGAAGGAAAAGAATACGTAGTACAGGATGGGGACATTATGCACTTCCGTTTCAACGTATAGATTTTCACCGATCCATTACCTACAAAAAGGAGGGAGCTTCGTGAAGCTCCCTCCTTTTTGTAGGTACTAAGTTTTCCCTTAATTATGGATCACCTGATAGCCAATCAGCTGATCGGCTCGACTGCCGGGCGAGCGGTGGTAAACGAAGATTTCGTACGTGTTCTGTGTCATGGAATGCGTCCCTTCGATGGGTACTTCATTCGCTTTATTTCCATCGGGCACGGCATACATGTAATTGTAAACGCCTTGTTTCAACAAAATCGTAGCCTGATACGCCTGTGCCGAAGGTTCGTAATGCATCTGATTGTCTTTCGAGAGTTCGAAAAAATTAAAACCTCCCACTACGTACGGCACTTTTCCATCTTCCCGCTCGGATGAACGCAGAGTAAACGTGACGGGAAAATAGTCTGGATCACCAAAGTCATCCCGCGTGGAAATGGCAAATAATCCGTCGAGGTCATTTTGCTGTAAATACGACTTTCCGGCCTGCCCATCGTCCGGGAAGAGAAACGCCGCATTGAAATTGGGATTAAAATCCAGTCGAGCTATGTTGATGCCCTTTACCTGCCGGCTACGGATGTCAAATACCCGAAACTCATTGCTTCCCGGAAACAGATTTTCATTATTGAAGAAACGGTACTCCAGCGTACGGTCAAACTCCTGTACCATATATGGCTTCAACCCTACTACGGTACGATCCCAGCGGTAGTTCTGACGAATCACGATATACAAGTCCTGCTTTGGATTCAGAATGGGGTAATTCCCATACTTCAGGGCAAAATCAACCTGCTGATGCGTGTTGCGACGCGGAATATCCTGTGCAAAACTGACGCGTCCTCCAACGGTCACCTTTTGGTCGAAAGCCATAAATCGCCGCGTAAAGACCACATCGCTTTCCCGGCGGCCCTTGTATACAACTACTAAATAATTCCCACTCACTTTCACCCGAGGCAAATCCAGCCAGAAATGAACGTAACCCACTTTAGTACCTTGGGCTACTTTGACGTCGTAGATGGGGAACTCATTAAAGTCGGGTAGAAACTCAACGTCATTCAGGGCTGAAGGCTGCCAGTTGGCATTGCAATGCAAAATCTTGGCCCGAAACTGTGGTTGATCCTTGCCCAGCCAGTCAAATTCCAGCCGCATGGTTCCTCCCTGATTCAGGTCTAGTACGGGTGGTTGCAGCACGTCGTTACTCACTACGGCACCCGTAGCAAAGAGCAATGGCGTTTTGACGGAGGCATCGTAGATAAAATCTTCGTAACGGAGCGGTCCTTCCCGCCGACTATTTTCCAAGGCCTGAGCAATCAACTGATTTACCAGAAAAATAAGGCCGATTGCCAGTACAAATGAGGTTAGCACTTTCATAAAGGATTTTCGCTTCATAAGGGTATAAAAAACGCTGAGGACTCGCATTTTAGTGGATCAAAGTATCTCCGCTAAAACCCGAATCCTCAGCATTTCTTATAAATCTGTAGGATTATGCCAGCTTTTCCAAGGATTCTACTTCCATCATTGCCGACTCCCAGGCGTCGTTAGCTTGGGTTAGCTGCTGTTTCACCCGGTCGTATGCTTTCTGAACCTCATTGAACTTAACCGTATTTTGATAAATATCCGGATCAGCCAGTTGAGCTTCGGTATCCGCTTTTTGTTTCTCGAACTTACTCACCTGACCTTCCAGCTCTTCCACTTGCTGCTGTAGCTTTTTGAGTTTTTGCTGGGACTGTTTCCGCTCCGTATCCGATACCGTCGGTTGTGGTTTAGCCACCTTTACTTCGACTGGCTTTTCGGTACGGGCGGCACCCGATTCTTTGCGGATGGACTCGCGTTCCTGCTGCCAGAGTACGTACTCATCGTAAGTACCGGGGTATTCCTTGATCTGCTCGTCTTCGATGTACCAGATTTTATTGGCCACTTCCGACACAAAGTACCGGTCGTGCGAGACAATCACGTAGGTTCCTTCGTACTGTTGCAGAGCCTGGATCAGAATGTTCACCGAGATCATGTCCAAGTGGTTGGTCGGCTCATCCAGGAGTAAGAAGTTGGCTTCCGAAAGTAGCATCTTCGCTAAGGCTACCCGCGATTTTTCACCCCCTGACAGTACTTTAATTTTCTTGAATACGTCGTCGCTGGAGAATAGAAAACAACCCAGAATGCCCCGTAACTGAGCTTCCGTTTTGTCCGTACCCATTTCCCGTAATTCGTCGATGAGCGTATTCTCGATGTTCAACGCTTCCAGCTGGTGCTGAGCGTAGAAAGCGAAAGCCACGTTATGACCGATCTGCCGTTTTCCTTCAATGGATTCCGTACCGGCGATGATCCGCAGCAGCGTCGATTTTCCTTTACCGTTCGCCCCGATCAGAGCGACTTTATCGCCCCGACCCAGGTACGCGTCCGTATGAGTAAGAATACGTTTTTCACCGTACGCCTTCGAAACATCTTCGAGCTGGAAGATATTTTTCCCGGGCTGCGTAGCCAGCGTAAATTTGAAGTTCACCCGAGCGGTATCGTCGATGACCTCGTCCACAAAATCCAGTTTTTCCAGCGACTTCACGCGGCTTTGTACCTGACGAGCTTTACTGGCTTTGGCTTTAAAGCGTTCGATGAAGCGTTCAGTCTGGCGAATTTTAGCCTGCTGGTTTTCGTACGCTCCCCGCTGGATTTCGTTTCGCAGTGTTTTTTCTTCGATATAGAATGAATAGTTACCGGGGTAGTAATTGAGCTTCCCTCCCGATACCTCTACAATGATATTAACGCAATTGTCGAGGAAATAGCGGTCGTGCGAGACAATCATGACCGCTCCTTCGTAGTTACGGACGTAATTTTCCACCCACTCGATACTCGGTAAGTCCAAGTGGTTGGTGGGCTCATCTAACAGCAGTAAGCTGGGCTTTTGCAAGAGCAGTTTTGCCAGCATTACCCGCATCCGCCAGCCTCCGGAGAAGCGTTGGAGTGGCACCTGTAACTCTTCGGTTTTGAAGCCCAGACCTTCGAGGATTTCTTCAGCTTTGGCCTGAATGGTATACCCATCCAGAGCCTCGAACTCTTCCTGATACTTAGCCAGCTTATCGACGAGCTCATCCCGGTAATTGGTCTCCATTTCGTGGAGCACTTCGTCGATCTTTTTCTGTAGCACCATTTCCCGTTCGAAGGCCTGCATAGCTACGTTCAGAATCGACTCACTCGATTCGTAACTCAGCAAATCCTGATTAAGAAAACCAATCGAACAATCGCCGGATTTGGAAATCGTACCGCCGTCGGGCGTGTACTCACCTACAACGAGCCGCAAGAGCGTGGATTTACCCGTACCATTGGCCCCGATCAGTCCGATGCGATCTTTGGGTTTAATATGAAGAGAGGCTTCGTCGTATAACGCCCGACTGCCGAAGTAGAAACTTAAGTTATTGATGGAAAGCATAGAAATAAGAAAGATAGCGAAAATTCTGCTCCGCCACGAGTCCGATCCAAAAGTACGAACCTTCCGCCAGAAGTCAGCATTTTCCTTATGCTTCCTTCTGTATTTCGTCCCGAGCGAAAGCGTAATTTTTCATTCAAAGAGGTAAGTTATTCCTTGAATTAATTTTTCAGAAGAGGCATTAGGATTTCTGAAACTTACATCTTAGAATCGTACAAGAGAAGTCCACTGCATAAGTATAATTATCTACCTTCCGTATCCAGTCGCTACAATATAACTATTACAATAATTATCACATTCATTAAACATTGTATTATCCAAATAAAATATTTAATTTTTAACCATAGATAAAAGATTTTAGCAGTTCTATAAGAAAGTTATCCCTCATTATTCTAAAATTTATATCTGCATGCAAGCTCAGGCTTTGTTTGAATTTGTTTATACTTTTGTAAGAATTTCCAATTCTAATTCTTAACCATAATGAGAAGACTGTTACATCTATGTTTCCTGGTCGGAGCACTGTTGAGCGGCTATAGTACAATTGCCCAAGACAGAGTCGTGACGGGAAAAGTCACCTCTTCAGAAGACGGAACTCCTTTAGTTGGCGTAAGCGTTCAGGCCAAAGGAACCAGCCGCGGCGTCAACACCGACGCCACGGGTACTTATCGGCTTTCGGTGCCGGCTAATGCTACGTTAGTTTTCAGTTTTATTGGCATGATTACCCAAGAAATTGCCGTGGGTAACCAGACCCAGATTGATGTGCAGCTGGGCTCAAACAGCCGCGAACTTACCGAAGTCGTAGTAACGGGATTCGGTTCACAGATCAAGCGAGACGTGACGGGAAATATTGCCAAGGTTGACTCTAAGAAACTTGAAAATATTCCTAACCCCTCTTTTGAAGCGGCCCTGCAGGGAAATGCCGCCGGGGTGCAGATCACCCAGGGAAATGGTAAGTTAGGTCAGGGTATTTCGGTACGCGTTCGGGGTACTTCATCGATTTCTGCGTCAAGCCAGCCCTTGTACGTAGTAGATGGCGTTCCCATTAATACGCAGAACCTTTCCAATAATACGGCTCCTACCAACCCGATTGCCGATTTGAACCCGCAGGATATTGAGTCCTTAGAAATCCTCAAGGATGCTTCGGCTGGTGCTATTTACGGAGCTCGTGCCGCGAATGGCGTGGTACTGATCACGACCAAACGCGGTAAAGCCGGGAAAACGAACGTCAACGTCGGTTTCCAGTACGGCTCCAGTAAGCCCACCCGCCTCCGTGACTACATGACCGCGGAGCAATGGTTGTCTTATTTTAGAGTAGCTGCAGCGAATACCAACTCAACTAATTCGCTCAATACCATTATTAATCGTTCAGCCGCTGGTACGACTCCTGGGGCAGCTACGTATGACTGGCAAAAAGCGGCTTTTCAGGATGCTCCTTTCAGTCAGACGGATTTGAACATTTCTGGCGGTAATGAAAAGACGAAATTCTACATCTCGGGTCAGTATCTGGATCAGAAAGGGATTCTAATCAAAAACTCGCTGGAACGTTTTAGCGGCCGGCTTAACCTGGATCATAAGGCCAACAACTGGCTTTCGATCGGAATGAATATGAGTTTGGCCCGGACCCTGCAGAATCGCGTTTCTAACGACAATGCCTTCTCGACGCCCATGCAGGCCGTAGCTATTCCGCCCATCACTCCGTTGATTGATCCCCGGACTGGTTTGACTTCTGGTACACCTCCAGGAACTTCGGCGAACTTCCCTATCTACTATAACCCGTTCATTTCCGCTAAATATTCGGATTACAAGACGTTAGTTTTCCGTAATATCAGCAACGTATATGGCCAGGTAGACTTTACCAAATGGCTTAGCTTCCGCTCTGAATTAGGGGTCGATCTGTTGAATCAGAACGAAAACACCTATTACGGTACGCAGACGGTTCGTAACATATCAGGTGCGGTCAATGGCTTGGGTGAAAGTCGTTACTCACAGGTAATGAACTATAACACCAATAACTACTTTAGTTTCAATAAGGCAATTGGTGATCTTCATTCTATCACGGCTACGCTTGGTATGTCTTATCAGGAAACCCGGATCGACGAAAACTTTGTGGAAGGACAGCAATTTCCCTCGGATGCTTATCGGTTCATCGCTTCAGCCGCCGACATCACAGGAGGCTCCTCCACACGTAGCCGGTTCTCGTTTCTATCTTATTTCCTGCGGGCCAACTACAAGTTTGCTGACAAATACTTAGTAGGCTTAAGCGGCCGGGTAGACGGATCAAGCCGGTTTGGTAACGATTCCAAATATGGTTTCTTCCCTGCTATTTCCGGTGGATGGATTCTCAGCGAAGAAAAATTCTTACAGGAGTCTAAAGCCTTGAGTTTCTTAAAATTAAGAGCCAGTTATGGATTAACGGGTAATGCCGAAATTACTAACTTCCCCGCCTTAGGTCTCTGGTCTTCTTCGGGTTATGCTGGCGTAGCTGGTCAGTCGCCCAGTCAATTGCGAAACCAGGATTTGAAATGGGAAACCACTACTCAAACGGATATTGGCCTGGATTACGGAATCTTAAATAACCGAATCAATGGAGAAATCGACTACTACGTTAAAAACACGAATGACTTATTACTCTCGGTAAACGTTCCGGGTACAGCTGGATTTTCGACTCAGGTAAGAAACATCGGAAAGATGCAAAACAAAGGCTTTGAATTTACTTTGAATAGCCAAAACCTGATCGGAGCATTTAAGTGGACGACCAGTCTGAATATTTCAAACAACAAAAACCGGGTCGTAGAAATCGATAAGAGCCCTTCCGGAGAACCTGTCCCCATTACGGGTGGTTTTGATCAGGTCAACCGAGCGTATCCTGGTCAGCCCTTAGGTGCTTTCTATATGATTGAATACGCGGGTGTAGATAAAGCGAATGGAGATGCCCTCTACTACCGAAATGATACGGAAGGCGACCGTACCACAACCAATGATCCGAACGAAGCTCAACGGGTATTTGTTGGAAGCCCTCTTCCTACTTGGTTTGGAGGTATTACGAACACCTTCTCGTACGCTGGTTTCGACCTAAGTATCCTGTTCAATGGTCAGTTTGGTAATAAAGTGTATATGGCAGGCGGTAAGTTTGAAAGAGCTTCTGGTGATTACTTCGATAATCATTTAGCTTCTGAACTAGATTACTGGACTCCAGAAAACCCCAATGCTTCTACGCCTCAACCCCGGTTATTTGGAGCGAATGGTACCGCTGTATCCAGTCGCTATTTGTCGAATGCATCTTACGTGCGTTTACGTAACGTCTCTGTAGGATACACCATTCCCAAAACTGTGCTGAACCGTTTAAAGGTGGATCGACTCCGCGTGTACTTCCTGGCCCAAAACCTACTGACCTTTACTAAATACACGGGTTGGGATCCTGAAGTTAGCACCGATGCTGTTTCAGGAAATATTGCAGCAGGACAGGATTTCTATTCTGCACCACAAGCCAAGACGCTTACGGTTGGTCTACAAATTGGATTCTAATGCTGTTGAAGGAATATTTAACATTCAATTCAATGAAAAAAACACGTTTCAGCTATATACTTCTCGCGGCGATTACTCTAACGGTATCCTCGTGCGGAGATAAATTAAATATTGCTCCTACCCAATCAATTGATCAGGACGTAGCTCTGACGACCTCAAAGGACGTGGAAGCCGCTTTGATTGGTGCGTATGATGCTTTAGGCGAATACTATGTGTGGGGAGGACAGCTTCAAATGTCATCTGACCTGCTGGCCGCTACGAACGAGCTAAAGTGGCTTGGTACATTTGTAGACCCCGGTCAGTTTTATGATAAGAAAATTCTTACCAATAATTTGTATGGGTCTAACATCTGGCTAAATTCATACGAAACCATTAACATCTGTAACAACGTTTTAGCGAACATTGATAAGGTTGATGCAGCGAAAAAGAACCGGATTCAGGGGGAAGCTTTGTTTATTCGGGGCAGTGTCTACTTTGAGTTGGTTCGTCTGTTTGCTAAAACTTGGGGGGATGGCGATAACACTGTCAATCCAGGTGTGCCACTGGTGCTCACCCCTACCACTGAGATCAACAACGGTTCCTACGTAAGCCGGAATAGTGTAGCACAAGTGTATGCAAAGGTTCTTGAAGATTTACTAGCTGCCGAATCGCTATTACCAGATGCAGCTTCGACCAGCACTTCTGGTAAAATGACTGGTCAAGCAACGAAATGGGCCGCTGCTAGTATCTTGTCTCGCGTGTATTTGATGCAGCAGAATTATGCGGCTGCACGTGACGCGGCTAACCGCGTTATTCAGAGCAACAAATACGCTCTGAACCAGAATTATGCGGCTTCATTTAACCTGGTAAATATGAACTCTGCCGAGAACATTTTTTCCACGCAAGTGACTTCTCAGGATGGCGACAATTCACTCCGGACTTTCTATTCGATTGATTCCAGAGGAGATATCTACATAACGGCCAATCATATTAATGAATACGAACAAGGAGATGAACGGGCGGATTTATTTTATCAGGATGGAGACGACTTCTTTACGGAGAAGTTCAGTACTATCTACTCGAACGTTCCCGTTATTCGTTTAGCTGAAATGTATCTGACGCGGGCTGAAGCTAACTTCCGACTCAATACAAGTGTTGGAGCAACGCCTGTAGCGGATGTTAATTTGATTCGTAATCGGGTAAACTTGCCAAGCCTTACTTCCACTAGTCTTACGCTTAGTGCTATTTTAAAAGAGCGTAAATTAGAATTGATGTTTGAAGGTCATCTCTTACACGATCTGAAGCGTACTCGTCGTTCAGTTGGGGCAATCTCCTTTAATGCCAATAATCTGGTATACCCGATTCCGCAACGCGAAACGGATGTAAACAGCCAGCTGGTACAAAACCCTGGGTATAATTAATTAGTAAAAGTCTTAAGTAACGAAGAAGCCCCGAAGCAATACTGCTTCGGGGCTTCTTCGTTAAAAACACAATTGTTATCTCAGTTTTTCCAGGTCCGGAGCCATCTGATGCGTGTATTCGTAGCCTACGCGAAAAACATCTCTGGATTTCTTGGTATCAAACACGTTGAAATTCTGTAAGAGCGGCGGCTCGATGAATACGTCAAAACGCTTGGACTTGAAATGACTAGCTTTCGCCATGGCCAGGTACAAACTTCGCATGGCCACGGCTTTCATAGAGGTAATTGGACTTTACAGATCACCAATCTGATTACAGTGGCAACCAATCAGTATGTCGCAGTGAGCTTCGAGCGGCTCGTAAGGCATTTGATTCAGTACTCCGCCGTCAATGAGTTGCTGCTGATTAATCCATACGGGTTCGAAAATACCCGGCAAACAGCAGGAGGCCAGAATGGGTTTGAGCAAAGGGCCAGAATTGAAAAATACTTCATTACCCGTCGTCAGATCCGTGGCATTGACGCTAAGCGGCAGGGCCAGCTCTTCGAACGTATGGGGTAGATGCTTTTGCATGAGATCCTCTACCCGATCGAGCTTCAGAAAACCCATCCGACTAAACGCCAATTTTAGGTAACTTTTATAATTACTGCGTTCAATTAAATCGTAGGCGGCTTCGGCTTCCAGTTTGCTGGCCGCAAACGCTCCCACGATAGCTCCTGCACTAACCCCCGAGATATAATCCGGTGAAATGCCCATTTCCTGAAGAGCTTTCAAAATCCCTAAATGAGCAAATCCGCGTACGGCTCCTCCGGAGAATACTATTCCAATCTTCATGGTTTGTTCGTTGATTAATGCACGCGTAGGTATTTGTTAACGATCGTTTCGCTTAAACAAAGGTATACTTAAGCCAGCGTATACATCCATCCCTTTAGGAGCTAATCGCCGACTGTTGCTTACTAAACCAATCAGGTTGTCCGTACCCGCAAAAACGGGTCCTAATCGTACGGACAAGCCCGGTGAAAAAGTCTGAAAAATCCAGGTGAGGGGTACGGCTACTTCCAGACCCGACTCGGTTTCAATACGCGGCACTACTGAAAAAACCGTAGGCTGGCGAGCCGATAATACGTTCACATTTCGCAAATCCTTGATGTACGAAACCGTCACGTACAGGGACGAATTCAACCGTAAATCAGCATTCGTATTCAGCGACATGGGTAATCCCGAAGTAAAACTAGTTTTGGCCTCATTCGGTTGCAGCTCCATTTTACTTTCGATGAGGCGTACTAGTTCATCACTCCCTTTAATATTCGCAAAATCCTCTTCCTGAATGGTCCGGTTCGTGCGTAAAATGGTATAGCCTTTGATCTTGGAGCGATCCTCGTAGCGGATTGACCCTACATCCATCAGAGCAGCGGACAGCCGCAGACGGTAGGGTTCTTCGTCATAATCCGGATTGAATTCATACACCATTCCTACATCAAATCCCCAGCCAGAACCTGGCATTTTACTCCCTAAAAACTTGCGTAGTCCTACCCCATCTTTGATGGACTCTTGAGTAGTATAGCCGAAATCCGCGTCCATCCGATCCATTACGAAAAGTCCTTTACCGGGTCGCTCAGGATCTTCAATAACGCGGTAGGTCAATTCCCGATTTCGGATGTGAGCCGAGTAAAACCCAACCAGTTTTTTCACGGTAACCCCTCCTTTCAACCGATGGGGCCCTTCTTCAATAAGGTTAGCGGCGTAGGTGAAAGCCAATTCTCCGTAGATATTCCCATTCAATGAAAACTTATTATCTACGTTCGTAATATTCCAGAGGGTGGCGAAATCGAAACCCTGCCGAACGAGCGAAAGAAAGTTTTCCGAAACACCAAAAGCCTGAATGGACGCTCTTGCCCGGCTGGTGATCGCAATACTATGGTTACGTCCCAGCCCAATCAATACGCCCGGACCGCGTACTTCGGCCCAGCCCGTACCATCCTTGGGTTTACCGTTCAGATTCTCCCGAAAGTACTCCGGCTCAAGGGCAGGGCTTCCGTCTGAATTCCGATACGCGTTAGGAATACCGCCAAATACGAGACGGTTTAATTTGTAGGGGCCAACCCAGTCCGCATAATTGTTGGAAATATTGGCTCCTCCCGAGAAAAGATTAACGTGCAATTTGTAAGGTGAACCCGCGATTAAGGCCGGATTCGTGTACACCTTATTCGTACCGGCGGCATTACTATGGGCAACTCCATTGAAATTCTGGGCCTGGACTCCCAACGAAACGCTCAGGGCCAGGATCGACAGAAAGTTTTTCATCATCGTATGTAGTGTGAAGGTTCGAATACTTCTAACGTAGGATTTATTCCTTTGCATATACGCCTTTTCAGCCAAAACTGTTTTTATTAATTCGGTCGGTTGGGCAAAAAAAAACTTCCGTAGGTAGTCCTACGGAAGTTTTTACAGCAAATGGTATTGCTTATTTGGTCGGCTTCGCGAACAGTTTCTCGTCAATCGGACCGTTCACCGTAATCTTATTGGTAATGATCGTCATATCGCCGCCCATCGGAGATGCCGTTTCCATGGTATGGGGAAACTTAACGCCTGACACTTCTTTGTAATCAGAGAAATTCATCTCCTGCTTTACTTCCTGACCTTGCATGCTCAGTTGAGCGATTTGCTTTGCCAGCAGGTACGTATTGGCATCCAGGAAATAATCAACAGCCGTACCATCTTTCGTCGTGATTTTCAGGTGATACGCGTCTTTTTTATCCATTTTTTCTTTGCCTACCAGTTCTACCTTCGTGCCTTTTTCCTTGTAGTTAAAAAGTGGTCCTCCGGGATCAAGCTGACTAGTTGAGCTTTTAATTTGTTCGGCGGGCAGATCTTCTGGTTCACCCGTACCGCCCATCATGGCAGGGCGGATGGTCCAGCCTTTGTCACCGTCCACTGCTGTAATCATTTCATTACCCATCACTGAGATTTCCATCCGCATGCCACGAC
>NZ_JBMDWJ010000256.1:0-9922 GCF_048595215.1 Siphonobacter sp. | reverse complement strand
GAGCCAATACCCAGGCCAGGGCTAGCTGAGCGGGCGTTGTATCTTTCGTAAGAGCCCAGCTTTTAAGTTTTTCGACCAGTTCGAGGTTTTTATAGAAGTTTTCACCCATGTACCTGGGGAAATACCGACGGGAATCATCCGGGGCAAAATCATCCGGACTTTTAATTTCACCCGATAAAAAGCCTCGTCCTAAGGGTGAGTAGGCAACAAAACCAATGCCCAACTCCCGACAAAGGGCCAGCATCCCGTTTTCTTCGACACTGCGGTCAAAGAGCGAGTATTCCGATTCGAGGGCCGTCAGGGGATGAACAGCATGAGCCCGGCGGAGCGTATCCGCATCTACTTCCGATAAGCCCAGGTAACGGACCTTTCCTTCCTCGACGAGTCGGCTCATGGCTCCTACGGTATCTTCAATGGGCGTTGAAGGGTCCAGCCGGTGCAGGTAATACAAATCAATGTAATCGGTTTTGAGTCGGCGGAGCGAACCTTCGATGGAAGTACGGACGTACTCCGGCCGACCGTTAAATCCGTAATCCCAGTGGCCCTGTTCATCGAGATGAAAGCCAAACTTCGTCGCCAGGATATACTGATCCCGTCTGCCAGCAATGGCCTGACCAATCAGCGTTTCATTGTGCAAGGGTCCGTAAATATCGGCGGTGTCGAGCATGGTCACCCCTAATTCACGGACCTGGTGAATGGTGGCAATACTTTCGGCGTCATCGGCAGGACCGTAAATCGTGCCCATGGGAGCGGGCGACATGCCCATGCAACCCAGCCCTTCAACGGAAACCTGTAATCCCTGACTACCTAATGCAACAGAGGGGAGCGTGTTTATAGTGTTGGATGGTTAATGATTAGAACACAACAAAGGTCCGCGATAGGAGGTACGTCCGGATTATACAAATTGGAGCTTATCGAACACAAAATGCGTATTCGGAAGGTTTTGCCGGATACGAATGCCAGAAAGATAGAAGCGGATCAAATCCGAAGGATCTTTCTTTCTGAAATCCTAAAAAAAGGCAGGAGTCCGACTCAGTGTCAGACTCCTGCCTTTTAATAAACATCACTTTTAAACGACAGCTTAATCACTAACCCCGGTGATAAATTTCAGCCCAAGTTCGGAGCTGCTTTTCGTGAACGGCGATAAACTGCTCGGGCAGTAGTCGCCATTTCCAGCAGGCACTGTTACCGGCGGGCGTGTTCATCCGGGCTTTTTCATCCAGTCCCAGTACGTCCTGTAAGGGTAAGATGGCCGTTTGGGCTACTGAAGCATAGGCCAGCCGAATCATGACGAAATGAATCGTCTCTTCGGACAAGGAGCCGCCCACGTATTTTTCCAGGTTTCGGTGTTCTTCCGGGGATAAATCCTGCCGGAACCAACCCTTGGTCGTGTTGTTATCGTGCGTACCCGTATACACCAGACTCAGCGGCAGGTGATTATGCGGAATATTGACCGAACGTGGCATGTCGTCGCTAAAGGCAAAATGCAGTACCCGCATACCGGGCAGCATAAATTCATCTCGCAATTGATACACATCCTCACCAATATCGCCCAGGTCTTCAGCAATCAGCGACAGACTCCCCAGTTTTTCCTGCAAGACCTGGAAAAATTCGGCTCCGGGGCCGGGTTTCCAGGCTCCATTTTTAGCCGTTTTCTCCTCGGCGGGTACTTCCCAATAGCTGGCAAAAGCCCGGAAGTGGTCCAATCGCAGCCGATCGTACAATTCCATGTTTTTTTCAATCCGATCGATCCACCAGTCGTACTGGCGGGCTTTCAGCACGTCCCAACGGTACAGCGGCATGCCCCAGCGTTGACCCTCCTCATTGAAATAATCGGGTGGTACGCCCGCTACGCAGGTCATTTCACCCTGCTCATCCAAGTGGAAAATTTCCGGGTTAGCCCATACATCGACGGAATCGTAACTGGGATAAAAAGGCAAGTCGCCCAAGAATTGTACATTCTGCTGGTTACCATACGCCCGCAACTCCCGCCACTGTTGGAAGAAGATGAACTGCACCCACTTCTCGTAGGTAAGTTCCGCTTCGTGTTCGCAGGCAAACGCGATCAGGGTTCCTGACTCCCGCATTTTATAAGGTTGCGGCCACTCAGACCAGGACTTTTGCTGCTGATAATTTTTGAGTACAACAAATAAGGCGTAGTCGTCGAGCCACTCGGATTCCTGCTGACAAAATTCACGAAATGCGTTTCGCCAGTAAATGGAAGCCGATTGTTGAAACTTCTGGTAGGCCTTAGCCAGCATCTGGGTTTTCAGCTCATTGACCTGCTCGTAATCGACCTGCGACTGAGCCGGAAGCTGATACGGTTCCAAGTCCTTCAGCCAGCCGTGTTCCAGTAACTTCTCCGGACTAATCAGTAGGGGATTCCCCGCCCGGCTTGAGATGGAACTATACGGCGAATAAGCCTGATCGACTCCCGTTGGGTTGAGCGGTAACAGCTGCCAGTAACTCTGTTTACTACGGGAAAGAGCATCCACGAAGGCATGGGCCTGAGGTCCCAGATCACCAATACCAAAGTTGGAAGGCAACGAAGTGACGGAAAGTAAGATACCCGCATTACGGTCCAACATTTCCGGTTCGCCTTGTAATAAAGCCACGGGCAACTGGTGGAATAAATCCTGTACCCGTAATGATTCGACCGGCATTCCCAGCAAATTCAGCCAGGTTTGGGGAGCTTCTTCGGGTACTACGATCTGCGTATCCTTCCAGTCGATTTCCAGTACCGAACACTTCTGCTTTTCCCCGAGCTGGGCCGCGTGTAGCGGTACGGCTACGATGAACCAGTTTTGCTGGTATCGGCGGGCAAAGGCCAGGACGTGCTCGCCGTATGCTCCAGTCACCTGTAACGGCAGATACAATCCTTCCGCGAAGGTTTCCGCATGTTCGCCGCGTTTGAGGAACAGCTGATGCGTCAGCCACAGTTTAATTTGTCCGGTAAAGCGACGTTTCCACAAATCCGCTACTGTAACCCGATCCAGCTCATCCAGCCATTGCTGGCGAAGCTGGTAATCAACGGGGCGGCGGTTGTCCGGATCTACCAGACTCAAATCCCAGGATTCCGTACCCTGGTACACGTCCGGTACGCCGGGTGCAGCAAATTTCAGTAGCGTCTGAGCCAGGGAATTAACAATACCCCAGTCGGCTATTTTCCGGTGGAAAGGCTCGAACGCAGTCCAGAATTCCCCTTCCTGATCCAGCAATTGTCCGGCAAAATCCTGAGCTGCCTGCTCGTAGGCTTCATTAGGCTTGGTCCAGTTGGAATGGAGTTTGGCTTCCCTTAAGGCTTTTTGCAGGTATTCGTTGAGGCGTTGCGGGAACTCATCTTCGTCCTGCCCCGGCATGGGATACGCCCCGAGCACGGTCTGGAAAATAAAATACTGATCGCTGGGGTCCAGCTCCGCGTGGCGGTGGCCCGTTGACCATTCTTCCACCGTTTTGAGCCATTCCTGCGGTAAATCGGTGAGTACGTTGAGTCGGGCTCGTACGTCCTCGCCCCGTTTGGTGTCGTGTGTGGAGGTACCGTTCAGCGACAAGGGCCATTTCTGTTGCCGATCCCGCATGAGCTGGTGAAAATGCTCCGGGCTAAGGCCGAACTCTGCTACGGAATCGCCCACTTCATTGTGACCAATAAAGCGGTGATAGGTATACAGCAGGGTATCTTCCACGCCTTTTGCCATGAGCGGTCCCGAAAATTGCATGCACCGCTGGTAGAAGGGCAGGGATTCAGCCTGATTGAACAGGGTATCCTGCAAAGCCGTCAGTGTCTTTTTCAACTTCGGCTGATCCGCTTCAATGGCAGCAAATACCGCACGGATCGCTTCCTGTTCAGCAGGCTCCAGGGGCCACTGGTTCCCGTAATTGCGGTACACCGGACAATAAATCAGCCACTGAGCTATGGCTTCCCGCAGATCTTCCTCCGCCAGCTCGGGAAGGTCCAGTTGACCGTAAAGCCGCACCAGATTGGTCAGCTCGCCCGCCATGTGATCGAATAGAATGGCCGCTTTCTTGCGGTGAATCTGTTCAAGAATGGGGGTACGATCGCCCGTTAGTTTCTCGTAATACTCGGTAAATGCTTGTTCACTGTGGGTATTGGTGAACAGGTTGTTGACGTACGAAAGAAAATCGTAACCTGTGTTTCCTTCAATAGGCCAGTACTCGGGCAACTCTTCACCCGGTTCAAGAATTTTCTCTACCGTCAGATACGTTTCCGGTCCGGCCAGTTCACGCAGTTGTTGCAGGTACGCGGTCGGATCGTACAGCCCATCGATATGATCGACGCGGAGGCCCTGAAAGACGCCCGTATCCACCAGCGTCTGGATGTACTTGTGAAAATGCTCAAATACCTCGGGTTGCTGGATGTTGAGGCAAATGAGGCCATTTACCGTAAAAAACCGCCGAAAATTGATTTGCGTATCGGTTTCCGCGTAAAAGCAGAGGCGGTAGTACTGTTCGTCGGCGAGTTGCTGAATTTTTTCCGGGTCTTTATTCCAGCTTTCCAGTAACTCCTCCAGATCCGCATGTAGCTCCGTTTGCTCGGCCAGAGGCGTCCAAATTTGTTCAACGAGTGTCACGCCGTATAAACCGTCGTCCTCAATACGTTCCAGTTGTTGAAAGGCTTTTGAGAGGGAGGCCGCTTTGGGAAGGGCTTCCAGTACGCGTCCAACCGAAGGTGTACTCAAGGGGAAATCCATTTCATTCACCACCAACACCAGTTGCTTGTTGTGGTAGGCAACTTTCAAGTCGCCCTTTTGGATGACCTCCTCCAGCGATTCCCCGAGGAAGGGAGCCATAATCTGCCCCGGACTGACGGGATTATCCCAGTCAATATCAAAAAATGAAGCGTAAACCGAACGTTTCCCCTTCTGAAAAACATCCCAAATCCACAGATTTGAAGGAGTATAGGCCATGTGGTTGGGTACAATATCCTGTAACCAGCCAATGCCTTTTTCCTGCAATTGAGACTGAATTCGCAATAAATCCGCTTCCGTACCAATTTCAGGATTGATCCGGTGGGGATTCAGTCCATCGTAACCATGCGTACTGCCGGGCGTTGATTCGAAAATGGGCGAGGCGTACAGCGTTTGAATACCCAGTTTCTGTAAATAGGGTATAATGGCTTCGAGTTCCTTAAAGGAGAACGCCTTGTGAAGTTGAAATCGATAAGTAGCGATGGGGTTATTCATGGATGTATAGGAGAATCGACTCCGGTTGAATGGTGAGCCCTGAATCAGGTAAAATGACCTCAGGAGCACCTAAAGGGCCGTTCCAGCGAACATCGGCGGAGTCCCAGCGTTTATGCCAGGCCAGCTTTGCCTCCGGTACGGGTACGGCCTGAGGCTGCTTAGAGAAATTCAAAAGGATGAGAACATCCTGCTTTTCGTGCCAGCGACGAATAATCAGTAAATCCCGGTCTTCGTCTGCCACTACTTCCATTTGACTACGATCCAGATTTTTGAGAGCTGGATGAGCTTTTCGAAGGGCAATCAGTGCCTGATAGTACCGAAATAAGGTTTGGTGATGTTCTTTTTCAAGTAAGGACCATTGTAGCTTGGATTGCTGAAACGTTTCTTCAATGGTTGGATCGGGAGCCTCGCCATCACCATTGTGAAAGTAGGCAAACTCTTTACGGCGACCTTCTCGTACTAACGCTGAAAGTTTGGGATCCGTATGATCGACAAAATACAGGAAGGGATTCTCCTCGGCCCATTCCTCACCCATAAACAATAAAGGCAGGTAAGGACTACATAATACGGTTCCAGCCAGTAATTTAAGCATTTCAAAACTTACCAGCTGGCTCGTACGCTCGCCCATCATGCGGTTTCCGACGTGATCGTGGTTCTGGGAAAATACCACAAATTTTTCACCCGGAATCTGGTCCGTATGCACGCCAAATTTCTTGTGACGGCGAAAAGAATACTGACCTGTATATACGTAAGCATCACGGAAGGCCTTCGCCAAGTGATTCATGCCATTCATTTCTTCGTAATAGCCCATTCGTTCTTCCCCGGCCGCTACGCGAAGGGCGTGGTGGAATTCATCGCTCCACTGGGCATCCATGGCGTATCCGCCCTGTTCCATAGGTTTGATGTAACGGGTATCGTTCAGGTCCATCTCCACAATCAAATAGTGGGTACGGCCCGTTTGTTCGCTCAACGCGTCTACATGCTGCTTGATTTCCTGTAGAATGTGGTAGGGACTAAAATCGCGGATGGCGTGTACGGCATCCAGACGGAGGCCATCGATGTGAAAATCACGAAACCACATCAACACGTTCTCAATGAAAAACTGCCGTACGCCATCGCAGTGTTCATCGTCAAAATTTAGCCCGTCTCCCCAGGGCGTGGAATATTTATCGGTAAAATACGGACCGTACTGACCAAAGTAATTGCCATCCGGACCCATGTGGTTGTAGACCACATCCAGAATTACGGCCAGTCCTTTTTGGTGACAGCGGTCGACTAAATGTTGCAAGCCTCGTACGCCGCCGTAGGAGTGCTGAACAGCAAACGGATAGACGCCATCGTAACCCCAATTCCGTTTTCCGGGAAACTGAGCGATTGGCATGAGTTCAATGGCCGTTACACCCAGGGAAATCAAATGATCCAGTTTTTCTTCCAGAGCCGCAAAAGTGCCCTCGGGCGTAAAGGTGCCTACATGAAGTTCGTAAAAAATGTAGTCGGCAAGCGGCAAATTTTGCCAGTGCTGGTCGTGCCAGTCGTAATCGGATAAATCAACAGCCTCAGATATACTATGGACACTTTCGGGCTGCGACAGAGAAGTAGGGTCGGGTAGGTGTTTACCATCGTTTAGTACGAACTGGTAGGTGTCACCCGGTTGAAGCTCGGTGGTGGTTAATTCCCAGTAGCCGAAGCCATCTTTTACCAGTGGATACATCGTATTGGATTTGGTTAGATGGATAGCGACGTGTTCCAGGAGGGGAGCCCACAAAACAATGTGAGCCTCCCCCGTAGAACTGAAATTAACCCCGAGCGTGCGAGAACTCAGGTTAATGGATTGCATAACTTACTTGTGCGTAGAAAGTGGATTTTTGAGCACAACGACGGAGCGGGCAGCCACGGTGATGGTATCATCGGGTTGGAACGTTTCTCCCTCTTCGTCTACCAGAGCCGTACTCGTATCGAGTACTTTGATCCAGGTCGTGCCCCATTTTTCAGGAGGAATTTTGTAATCAATAGACTCGTAGTGAGCATTGAAGAGGACGTAAAAGGTGTCATCCACAATGCGTTTTCCCGTAGCACTGACCGATCGCAGGGCGTGTCCACTCATAAAGATTCCCAGCGATTTGGCAAAGCCGTTCTGCCAGTCCTCATCACTCATTTCGGTACCTTCGGGTAAAAACCAGGCGATGTCTTCCACCCCCGTACCTTTGATGGGCTGTCCTTTAAACCAGCCCCGCCGACAGAATACCGGGTGACTCTTACTGAAACGAATCACTTTACGGGTAAACTCCAGCAATTCCTGATCAGCAGCTTCCCAGTTTACCCAGGAAATTTCATTATCCTGGCAGTAAGCGTTGTTGTTGCCCTGCTGAGAACGACCCATTTCATCCCCGGCCACCAGCATAGCTACGCCTTGGGAGAGGAAGAGCGTCGTGATGAAGTTTCGCTTCTGCTGAGCACGTAGGGCTACGATTTCGGCATCTTCCGTAGGACCTTCTACACCACAATTCCAGGAACGGTTGTGGCTTTCGCCATCTTTATTGTCCTCACCATTGGCTTCGTTATGTTTGTCATTGTACGAAACCAGATCATTGAGTGTAAAGCCGTCGTGAGCTGTAATGAAGTTGACACTGGCCGTTGGGCTGCGGTACCCTTCCTGATACAGATCAGGGCTTCCCAGAAAACGTTGAGCAAATTCGCCCAATTTACTATACGCTCCCCGCCAGTAATCACGTACGCAGTCGCGGTACATGCCGTTCCATTCGGCCCAGCCCGGAGGAAACTTGCCCACTTGGTAGCCACCTTCACCCACATCCCAGGGTTCGGCAATGAGTTTCACCTGTGAAATGATCGGGTCCTGGTAGATAACGTCGAAGAAGGAGTTGAGTTTGTCAATTTCGTGGAGACCCCGGGCCAGCGTTGAGGCCAGGTCAAACCGGAAGCCGTCCACGTGCATTTCCAGAATCCAGTACCGGAGGCTATCCATGATGAGCCGTAGTACGTTGGGCTGCATCACGTTCAGCGTATTACCCGTGCCGGTATAATCCATGTAGTACCGGCCATCGTGCAGGCGGTAGTAAGCGGCGTTGTCGATTCCTTTAAACGAAAGCGTAGGACCCATTTCGTTACCTTCGGCGGTATGGTTATACACCACATCGAGAATGACTTCGATACCCGCTTTATGGAGTTCCTTCACCATCGTTTTGAACTCGGTAACCTGTTCGCCTTGTACACCGCTGCTGGAATAACCCGCGTCCGGAGCGAAGAAGGCAATGGTGTTATAGCCCCAATAGTTCGTCAGTCCTTTTTCGACGAGATGGCTGTCCTTGACGAAAGCGTGGATCGGCATCAGTTCCACCGAGGTAATACCCAGATCCTTCAGGTACTGGATCGTAACCGGGTGCCCTAAGGCTGCGTAACTACCGCGGATTTCTTCGGGAATGTCTGGGTGTAATTGCGTAAAGCCTTTTACGTGGGTTTCGTAAATAACGGTCTTGTTGTAGGGTACCTTGGGGGCTACGTCATCTTCCCAGTCAAAACTCGAATCGACTACTACCGATTTAGGTAAAAAGGGTGCACTATCGTCTTCATTGAAAGAAAGATCATCTTCACCTATTTTGTAGCTAAACAAGGAGTTATCCCATTCGACCGTCCCAGCCAACGCTTTGGTATAGGGATCAATGAGTAACTTATTGGGGTTAAAGCGATGTCCGTTTTCGGGTTCATAAGGGCCATGAACGCGGTAACCGTAGAGTTGTCCGGGTTCCAAACCGGGTACATAGACGTGCCAAATGTGATACGCTCGTTCTTCTAAAGGAATGCGAACGGTTTCTTTAGCGTTGGAAACTTCATCGAAGAGGCAAAGGTCAATACCAGTAGCATTTTCAGCAAAAATGGCAAAATTTACGCCCTTGCCATCGTATTTAGAACCTAGTGGAAAGGGATCACCAGGATACGTAGTAGTGGACTTCATGTGCAAATATGGGTGTTAGTGTATGGTTCAGGCAGCACCCGGATGCTGGTTGAGCGAATTTTTTTCTGCAATCTGCAAGGGGGCAGAGTGGGTGGCATGAACCAATTAAACGTTGTAAAAAAAGTATCCGATACGGGAATTGAGGAATAATGGGGAGAGAGTGCGGCAAAAATACCTACGTATCACCCAATACGTGATTGCTACTAATGTTTTGGAATTTAGTAAAAAAAAGGCTGTAAACATCGCAGATGATGTCTACAGCCCTTTTCCGAGATTAAGGGTGAGGAGGGTTACACGCGTTCGGGCAGACTTTGATAAACGGTCACACTCCAGGGAGATACCGTAAGTAACGTCTTATCGTATACGTGATCTACGGCGGGACTTGCCTGACTGTCTTCCAGCCAGTTGGCTTCTTTGGAATCCAGAATTTTCTTCCAGGTATGTTCCAGAGGCGGCACTGTATAGGAAATAGCCTGAGTGGACAGATTGAAAACGGCCATCAGGTGTTCCTGGCCGGAGTCGTTCTGTCGAAAGAGTACAAAACCCGATTCATCGATGACGTGTACCCGTACGTCATTTTTGCAGTAATTCTGTAGCAAGGGAATTTCCCGTCGCATGCCAATCAGGGTTTTGTACCATTGTCGAATGAGCTCGTGCTTGCCTTGCGTACGTTCTTCCCAGTGCAAGATGGAATCACGGAACGTTTGTTCGTCCTGCGGGTCCAGGTGTGCCTGATCCTCGCTGAATGATT
>NZ_JBMDWJ010000255.1:0-8755 GCF_048595215.1 Siphonobacter sp. | reverse complement strand
GCTATCGGTAAGCGTTTTCAGGTAGGAAAATTCTTTATTCTTATCCTTTTTTTTCGTCAGCAGCTGGCTTACACCTGCCGGTAATGTCTTTTCATTTTTCTGATTTTTAAATTCTTCCAGTATTCCCGATACCGTCGCAATTTGTGATACAAATTGACGATGATAAGATGTATCTCCTGTGACCGTAAACAATCGACTATTATTTTCAGCGATGTACAGAATAGAGATACACGTATCAATTTTCTGATAGTTGTTTTTGATCTTACTCAGACCCTCAATGTTGTGCTTGACTACGTTCGTTTTGTTCTTACGTACCAGCACAATGAGGGCAAAAGTCGATAAGATAAGCAGTAGAAAAGCTAACCAAAGAAACCGTTTACCAACTGTTGTTTTTGTATCTTTCTCCATCTCCCGTCAAACTAATACTACAAGCTTAGTATTTTATACTCAGTTATTTAAACTTAATTAGTCCTTAAAATCAACGTAACTCAAAAGTAGTAAGTTTTTAATCATACTTTACAGTAAACACAAAAAAACAGCACGCTCGCGAGTGCTGTTTTTTTAAAGAGTTAGTACTAGTTTATTACTTGATACGATCTTGATTTTCAGATAAAAAAGCTGCCCAACTACCCTTTTTAGCCTGCTTTATGCCTAAAGCTTTTTTACCCTTATTTGACGCTAATGTGTTTTCGTGATAATAATGACAAATCGCTACGCCGAGAGCATCCGTAGCATCGAGTCGCTCCCCTTCGAGTTTCATTTTCAGAATACTTTCCAGCATATACGATACCTGCTCTTTGGAGGCATTCCCATTGCCCGTTACAGATTGCTTGACGGTCTTGGGCGAATACTCTACGATGGGAATCTGACGGGCCAGAGCGGCGGCCATCGCGACACCCTGAGCACGACCCAGCTTTAACATGGATTGTACATTTTTACCAAAAAAAGGAGCTTCGAGGGCCATTTCATCCGGCGAAAATTCATCGATGATGCCCGTAATCCGCTCAAAAATTTTACCTAGTTTTAACTCATGATTGTCGTACTTGGTGAGATTAATAACGCCGTACTGCAATAGCGTAATGTTCCCCTTCTCCACTAGAATCAGTGCGTAGCCCATGTACCTTGTGCCGGGGTCAACGCCTAAAATGATCTTTTCTGCCATAGCTTTGCAAAGGCTTTCTCAAAAAATGTACGGAGCACTCTGCCCTTCGTATGCTTTTTGTCAGCCTTATTCCTATGCAAAATAACGTCAATTACGCGGCTTTTCGCCGATTTTTTCTCTTTCTGCTGCGGTGGGTACTACCAATAGTGATTATCTGGCTGGTGATCCGAACGCTTCAGCAAAAACAACAGGACCTGGGTAGCGTGTGGGAAGCCATTCAGGTGGCTTTTACCGGAAAAAATGGCTGGTGGCTGGGACTGACCATACTGCTCACGGCGTTGAACTGGTCGATTGAAGCCTGGAAGTGGCAGGTGCTCGCCCGGAAACTGGAATCCCTCAGTTTTTATACCGCGTTGCGGGGCGTACTGGCTGGCCAGTCCCTGGGTTTTATTTCGCAGGCCAATGTGGGCGACCTAACTGGTAAAATGGGATTCTTACAGGCGAAAAACCGACTCAATAGTATTGGAGCTTTTCTGCTCGGTAGTACGCTGCAGTTTCTGGTAACGTTATTCGCGGGGACGCTGGCTTATACGTACTTTCTGTACCGTATGCCCGAACGTCCCGGTGTAGGGCACTTGATTGCTCTGGGCTTGCTTTGGTTAACGACTTTGTTAACGGTCTATGTGCTTTCGTTAAAACACAAGGCGGCCCCTACCCTTGAACGCATCTCCTGGCTGGCGTCCTCAGCCCGGTTTTTCCGCGTATTGGAAACGTATTCTTCCGGTGACGTTCGCTTTTTGGCTTTTTTGGCTTCCTTCCGTTTTCTGACGTATAGCATCCAGTTTCTGCTCGTGCTGTATGGTTTTGGCGTATCGCTGCCGGTGCTCGATCAGCTCACGGTAGTTTGGCTGTTATTTCTGACTAAGAGTGTGATTCCTGCCTTCAGTTTCCTAAGCGACCTGGGTATTCGAACGTTCAGTACGATTTATTTTTTCAGCTTCTACCGCGTTGATCCGGCCCTGGTAACCTCGGCCTCACTCACAATTTGGCTACTGAATATCCTGCTTCCCGTACTGGTCGGCATTGTATTTGTAGCTCAACTTCGATACTTAAAAAATCAACCGGCATGAGTATCCTATGGATCGGCTTGCTGCTGTTTGGCCCCGTGTTATGGTTTGTGTTCAATGCCTTTCTGCTGAATGGCTGGTGGAAAATGCCCGTATACGTACCGTTGCACGCCAATCAGCAATTAACCATTAGCGTACTGATTCCCGTTCGCAATGAAGCTGAGAACATCATCGCTTTACTCGAAGATCTGGATCGGCAAAGCTACCCCGCTGATCGCTACGAAGTCATCGTCGCCGATGATCATTCTACCGATCATACGGCCGAGTTAGTACGGGCCTTTCAATCGAAAGCCCGCTACTCCCTTACCTTGTTGAAGCTCACGGAAGAAAACCATTCTTCGCCCAAGAAAAAGGCCATTTCACAAGCCATTCAGCAGGCGAAGCACACGTGGATCGTCACAACGGATGGCGACTGCCGCGTAGGTCCGCAGTGGCTACAGATCCTGGCTTCGTACCAGCACACAACCCAGGCCCAATTGATTTCGGGACCGGTCACGTTTCACGACGAAGGTTCGCTTAGGAGTCGAATACAGATTGTTGAGTTTGCCAGTCTGGTCGGTTCGGCGGCGGTTGCCATGTTCTGGAAGAAACCCAATATGTGTAACGGAGCCAATTTATCGTACGCCCGCTCGGCCTTTCTAGCGGTCGATGGATTCCAGGGAAACGAAAACCTGGCCTCGGGTGACGATGAGTTTCTGATGCATAAAATGGCTGCCCGTTTTCCCGGCGAAGTCCATTTCCTGAAAAATTCGCTGGCACTGGTTCATACCGGAGCCCACCAGAGTTTCCGTTCGTTTTACCACCAGCGTCGCCGCTGGGCCAGTAAGTGGAGACATTATACCGACTGGAAAGTGTCCGCCCTGGCGATTTTCGTTTTTATGGCTAATGCCAGTACCATCGTTGGCCTGGGAGCCTACCTCGCGGGCAGTATTTCGGGCTTCGTATTGGCTAGTATTCTAGGTCTGAAATTCTCACTGGAATTTCTGTTTCTGGCGGGCGTACTGCACTTTCTCAAGCAGTCAAAAAGTATTGCGTATATTCCGTTCGTGCAATTGATTTACCCGTTTTACGTTTGCTTTTTTGGGTTGCTGGCTCAGGGCAAAGGGTACCAGTGGAAGGGGCGGAAGTTACAGTAATCAGGGTCTGGTGATCTGAACGAGATTGCCGTCCATTTTTTTACCCGCTAATTCGTAGCCAACAATGGCTCGATATGTGCTCTTCCAGGTTATACACGTGTTACACGTTCGTTTATCGAACATCAGTTGAATTGTTAGCGTATCCATGGGTGTCACAACATGTACCTGGCTTTCACGCATGTCTGAAATACTGGCGATTCCGTTGTCGCCAAAACGTACGGAGTCCAGTCCAGGTAGTTGCGTTTTACCTAACACGTAACTTTGGGCTATTTCTTCGGGCGTATAGTTCTGTAGTTGAATTTGTAAATAAGATACGCAAAGCTCTTTCGTGCAACAGGCGGTTAGTACTACTGAGCACAGAGCCAGAAGGTACCACTGACTAAATCTTTTCATAGCAGTAGAGGTTGTTTTACGATATTTGACACCAAATCTGATTAACCCGTTGCATTGTGGCTTTCTTCTTCCATAAAGTTACTCCGATCCTGCGATCCATTTATCCGGAAATGACCTGGCGGATTCCCTCATCGGAGCCTACGATTTATCTCACCTTTGATGATGGACCGATTCCTGAAGCAACGGAATTTGTCCTGCAAGAGCTGGCCAAGTTTGGGGCAAAGGCTACGTTTTTCTGTATTGGTGATAATATACGTAAACATCCTTCCATTTTTCAGCAAATACTAGACCAGGGCCATTCCGTAGGCAATCATACGTTCAACCATCTCAAAGGCTGGAATACAGACGATGAAACCTATTTTGCCAACGTAGCTCAATGTCAGGAATTACTACCGCCTACGCGATTGTTTCGTCCCCCCTACGGTCGCATTCGAAAACGGCAGGCGTCGTACCTGAAGCAGCACCATCAACTCATCATGTGGGATGTTCTGACGGGCGATTACTCGCCTTCACTGAAACCCGAGCAGGTTTTACGAGGTACGACCAAAGCCTGCGAATCGGGTAGTCTGGTCGTTTTTCACGACAGTATCAAGGCCTGGAAGAATATGAGCTATGCTCTTCCCCGTACGCTGGACTACCTAGCGGAACAAAATTTCAAGTTTGCGGCTTTACCCATGGGCAACGCCGAAGGCGGTAGTCGCTAAAAATGAACCGTTTTGTACTTAATCGGGACGAATCGTAGATTTCTTCCGTTAGAGTAAAATGGTTTTTGCATTTTCCCATTTGAACTACATACCTCCGACGGATCAAAGCCGGAGTGTACGGATGAGCCCTGAAAACAATGAATAAATGGTACCTGGCAATTGTGTTGCTTTCGCTGGCTTGCGTAACGCAGGCTCAACACGTCATTAAAGGTCGCATTACCGACGCCACAACGGGCGATCCGATTCCCTTCGCAGCAGTAGGATTAAAAGGCGGTTCAGCCGGTGGCAATACTGATTTTGACGGAAACTACAGCTTTGCGGCCCGACAACTCAGCGATTCCATTTTTGTCAGCTACATTGGCTACCAACGGGCGACCAAAGCCGTACAACCCGGTCTGGCCGAACAAACCATCGATTTTCAACTTACGGCGGGTTCTTCTCAATTGCGGGAAGTGCGGGTATATGCCAAAGGAGAAAATCCGGCGTTCCGCATTATTCGCAACGCCGTAGCCGCCAAATCAACGCATGACTGGCGGAATCTGAAAGCGTATGAATACGAGAGTTACGTCAAAAATGAGTTTGACGTTAATAAGATTTCGGACCAGTTTCGCAAAGGCCCCATTGGTAAAAAAATCACCGGACCGCTCGAAAAACTCCAGAAAATTGCCGGAGACGATGGGAAACCCATTATTCCCATTTTCCTCTCGGAAAGCTTTTCAGACTACTACCACCGCCGCAATCCCGAGCTGACCAAAGAACGCATCAACAAAACCAAGATTACGGGTGTGGGCATTACGGATGGCAGCACCTTTTCGCAGTTCATTGGTAGTGCTTTCCAGCAGTATAATTTCTACGAAAACTGGCTTCCCATTCTCCGCAAAGAGTTCATATCCCCCATTGCCGACGGCTGGCGAGGTAGTTACGATTATTTTCTTGGCGATACGATTCAGATTGATAATGCCCCGTGTTACGAAATAGAAGTGACGCCACGTCGGGCTCAGGATCTGGCTTTCGTGGGCAAAATCTGGATTGATACGGCCGATTACGCCCTGCGTCAGGTAGACTTACGGATCTCGGGCGATGCCAATATCAACTACGTGGAAAGCATTGCGATTCAGCAGCAACTGACGGCCATAGAAGATTCGACCACGAAACAACGAGCCTGGCTTCCCAAGCAAACCCGCGTGCTGATTGATGTGAAGGAGTTTACGAAGAATTCCGTGGGTTTTCTGGCGAAATTCTTCGTCTCCAACCGCAACTTTAAAATTAACCAGCCCCGGGAAGCGACTTTCTACAATCCAGCGGTTGAACTAGCGGATCATTACCGGGAACAGAAGGATAACTACTGGCAACAGGTTCGACCGGATTCATTGACGGCCGAGGAAAAAACGGCGTATTCACTCATTGATTCCGTCAAGAATATTCCCATTGTTCGGTCGTATACCCAGATTTTATCCATTATTGCGAATGGGTATCAGCGAATTTATAACGGCATTGAACTGGGCCCCTTTTTGAGTACCGGAGCCTTCAACACCATCGAAGGACTACGCTTGCGGGCGGGCTTCCGGACGAACGCCGAGTTCAGTAAAGTATGGGTACTGAGTGGGTATCCGGCTTATGGCTTCAAGGATAATGTTATGAAGTACGGAGCCGATGCCAAGTATATCATCAGTCGTAAACCCTGGGCTGAGATAGGAGCTAGTACCAGTTATGATCTGGAACAAATTGGTCTGACGACTGAAGCCGTAGGGAACAATAGCCTTTTTGCCACCTATTCCCGCTTTGGACGCTATCGGCGGGGGTATTACCAACGCGAGTACATGTCCTACATTCGGGCCGAACTTATCAAAGGTCTGACGCCCATGATCGGGATTCGCCGACGAAGCTTCGAACCCCTGTACAATTTCGCCTACGTGAACAATGGAGATCCGTCCGGTCAATCGGGTACGTACCAGAATACGGAGCTCATAACGGAGTTACGGATTGCGAAAAATGAACTCTTCATTTACAACGACAACGATCGGGTGAGTCTGGGTACGGCTCAGTCGCCCATCTATACGCTCCGGTATTCCCTGGGTCTTCAAAACACGCTGGGTGGCGATTTCAATTACCATCGGTTTACGCTTACGATGGCTGATAATTTTCGGGTAGGCATCCTGGGACGAAGCTTTTATACGCTTTCGGCGGGATATACGCCTTCCACCCTGCCCTATCCCCTGCTCTTTCCGCATTTAGGGAACCAGTCGCTTTTTTACGTGGGCAATGCCTTCAACATGATGAACTACTTCGAGTTCCTCTCCGATCGGTACGCTTCCTTAAAGTATGAACATAACTTTGAAGGGTTGCTCTTCAACCGGCTTCCGGCCATCAAACGTTTGAAATGGCGGACCTTACTGAACGTCAATGTACTGTATGGTGGAGCCCGACAAGCTAATCGGGATATTATCCCCGATTACGATTTGCAAGGGAACCCAATTCCGGGCTTCGGATCGCTGAATTCAAATACGCCTTACGTGGAAGTGGGGTATGGAATCGATAATATTTTCAAGTTTTTCCGGATCGAAGCCATTCACCGACTAACATACCTGAATCAGCCCACAACCATCGACGGCGTTAAAATCAATCGTTTTGCGGTGAAAGCTTCGGCGTATTTCACGCTGTAAAAGAATCGCCTAACTGCTGCTGAATTTCCCGGACAATAGCCAAACCACTGGTCAGAAATTCCCGCACGTAACCCGTAGCCGGCTGCTGAAGCAATTCGGCAGGCGTGCCCGTTTGCAGGAGTTTTCCTTCCTGCATTACGCCCATTCGCTGAGCGATGGTCAGGGCATCGAGTAAATCGTGGGTTACGAACAGACAGGCCAGGCCCGTTTCCTGAATAATACGTTTGAGTTCCTGCTTTAGCTTCTGTCGATTGAGCGTATCCAGATTCGAAAAAGGCTCATCCAGCAGGAGTACTTTGGGTTCGTCGGCAATGGCCCGGGCAATGGCCGTACGCTGTTTTTCCCCACCCGATACTTCCCGAGGAAGCTTGTGCTGGACTGCTTCCAGTCCGGTCAAATCTAGCAGCTCATCGAGCCGTTCGCGTTGGTATTCTTTCGTATACTCCCGCAGGGCGTAAGCGATATTTTCCCGGATGGTATGATTGGGAAGAAGCTTGTACTCTTGTGGGACGAGTTTAATCTCCGCATGACCCGGGATGAGGTACTTCGCCGAAGAAGAAATTTCCTTGCCTTCCAGCCATAATTTCCCCGCATCCGCCGGAGTCAGGCAGGCTAACACGTTCAAGAGCGTGCTTTTACCGGCCCCGCTGGCCCCGATCATGGCAAAAATTTCACCCGCCCGCAAGTCCAGCGAAAGGTCTTCAATAATGAGGTGCTCGCCTACGCTTTTCTGCAAGTGCTGGGCCTGTAAAAGTAAATTCATCCCACAAAAATGGGGAAATTACTGGAACTGGCTCCAGCGAAGTCGCCGATAACTTTTCAGCGTACTCCACAACAATACGCCGTAGAGTAAGGCCATGAACAGGCCGCCACCGGGCACTTTCGTTGCTCCCCAGTGGATCAGACCGCATACAGGCAGTACAAGCATGATCATAATCAACATGAGGGTCGTACGTCCGGCCTCCGCTGTTCCTTTGGGTTCCTGCGAAAACGGTACCTTCCAGTTTGAGTTCTTTGTCCAGGCTTCCAGGCTGGTTACAAAAAGTGCGAACAGATAGCCTGCCAGCAGATCATCGATGATGTGCCAGCCCCAAATGCTCAGTAGCAACACGGAAGAAACCAGATAGAACGGCGTATAGAATTTCAATATAGCGGCCTTGAAATTTCCCAGAATCAGATCGCTCGGTTCGGCAACGGGAGCCGCGTCGTATACCCAGGAGGCCTTGTAATCGTCGGACTGATAGGTATTCGCGTAGAAGGTTCCGGCGACCACCTGTAATACATAAATACCCACCAGATAGAGAGCCCCTTCCCGAATCTGATCGAGTGACTGGCGACCATTTAGCACCGGTCCGATGATCACAAACAGTAGTGGAACGATAGAGCCCATAGCCGGATACGTACGCATTTTAAAGCGACGATCGCGACCCGTGATGTTCCAGGTTAACTCGAAGGTAGCTCGCTCGGCGGGACTGTTCGTGACTGCTTCGGCCAGCCAGGGTAGCAAGCCCCGTCGGGATTTTTCAACGACCACTTTATCCTCTTCTGATCCCGTAGCGGCCAGACCCGCCAGTTTTTTAGTAAAGGAAGGAGCCAGGTATTTACTGTTCACGTAGATCAATGCCGGTGG
>NZ_JBMDWJ010000254.1:0-16711 GCF_048595215.1 Siphonobacter sp. | reverse complement strand
GTTTAGTGGATTCCCTGACTTGTTTTGTGTTTGTCCTGAAAATTTTTCTTCGACAAATTGATTACTTCTTCGCGTTTTTGTACTCTTATAGAATAGTTGAGGTAACTGAATGCAACTACGGGGAGTACCCCCGGCTAACCTCTTGAAAGCGGTTCCTCCTCAAGATGAGCTACACAGCGGTCCCTCACTTGGTGGAGAGCGGTCTCAAAAGCGGTCAAAACGACAAACTATGAATGTTGTAACCAAAAAACTCAGTCTTCCCGATGGTCGAATTATTACCATCGAGACTGGCAAACTGGCTAAACAAGCCGATGGATCAGTAGTAGTCCGTATGGGCGACACGATGTTACTGGCCACGGCCGTAGCCGCACCGGAAGCCCGTCCTGGTACTGATTTCTTACCTCTTTCGGTGGATTACCAGGAAAAATTCGCTTCTGCGGGTAAAATCCCCGGAAGTTTCCAACGCCGGGAAGGCCGTCTTTCCGATTACGAAATTTTAATAAGCCGCCTGGTAGACCGGGCTTTACGTCCTACGTTTCCTGGTGATTTCCACGCGGATGTTCAAGTCAATGTGGTGATGATTTCGGCTGACCCCGAAGTACAGCCCGATGCACTGGCGGGTTTAGCCGCTTCGGCTGCTTTGATGGTATCCGACATTCCTTTTAACGGTCCCATCTCTGAAGTACGCGTGGCAAAAATTGATGGCCTGTATCTGATCAATCCGCCGACCTCCATGCTGAGTCGGGCTGAACTGGATTTGATCGTTGCGGGTAACAGCACGGACATTCTGATGGTAGAGGGTGAATGTAATGAGGTGTCCGAAGACGATATGCTGACCGCATTGAGAACGGCACACGATGCCATCAAACTTCAATGTGCTGCTCAGAAAGAATTAGAAGCAGAAGTAGGAAAAACGGTCAAGCGAGAATATAGTCATGAAACCCATGACCTCGAATTGAAGAAGTTTTTATACGATAATTATTACGAAAAGGTTTATGCCGTAGCCGCACAGGGCAACGCCAATAAATCAATCCGTAAAGAAGGATTCAAAGCCGTTCGTAAGGAATACCTGGAGACCTTACCCGAAGATCATACGGTAGACCTGAGTCTGGTTGGTACGTATTTCCACGACATTGAAAAAGACGCGTCTCGCAACCTGGTGTTAAACGAGCGTCGTCGTTTGGATGGACGGGCGTTGGATGAAATTCGTCCCATCTGGTGTGAAGTCGATTACTTACCTCGTGCTCACGGATCAGCCGTGTTTACGCGTGGGGAAACGCAATCGTTAACCACCGCGACGCTAGGAACGAAAATGGATGAGCAAATTGTTGACCAGGCTTTGGTTTCTGGCTACAGCAAATTTCTCCTGCATTACAACTTTCCCGGTTTTTCTACGGGTGAAGTGAAACCCAACCGCGGACCCGGACGCCGGGAAGTGGGTCATGGTAACTTGGCCATGCGTGCCCTGAAAAAGGTAATGCCCGCTGACGCAGACAATCCTTACACGATTCGGGTGGTTTCAGATATTCTCGAATCGAACGGTTCCTCGTCAATGGCGACCGTTTGTGCGGGTACACTGGCTCTGATGGATGCCGGGGTGAAAATCAAAGCTCCCGTATCCGGTATTGCTATGGGTCTGATTTCCGATCCTGAAACGGGTAAGTACGCCGTTCTTTCCGATATCCTCGGCGATGAAGATCACCTGGGTGATATGGACTTTAAAGTAACGGGTACGGAAAACGGAATCACGGCTTGCCAGATGGATATGAAAATCGACGGCCTTTCGTACGAAGTAGTCGCCGAAGCTCTGAATCAGGCCAAGCGGGGTCGTCTTCATATTCTGAACGAAATGAAGAAAGCCCTGACGGAAGTTCGTCCCGATTTAAAACCCCACGCTCCACGGGCGGTTATTCTGGAAATTCCTCAGGAATTTATCGGTGCCGTCATTGGACCTGGTGGTAAAGTAGTACAGGAGATTCAGAAGACGACGGGTGCCACCATCGCGATCGAAGAAAAAGATAGCAGAGGCTTCGTCAGCATTTTCGCTACCAACAAAGAAGCGATGGATGCGGCCGTAGGTCGGGTAAAAGGAATCGTAACGGTTCCCGAAGTAGGTGAAGTGTACACCGGTAAGGTGAAAACGGTAACGGACTTTGGGGCATTCGTTGAATTCCTGCCTGGACGTGATGGTCTGTTGCACATCTCCGAAATTTCCTGGGATCGTCTGCCCGCTATGAAAGGCGTACTCGAAGTAGGCGAAGAAGTACAGGTGAAATTAATTGAAGTAGATCAGAAAACCGGAAAATTCCGTTTATCCCGGCGGGTGCTGTTGCCCAAACCGGAAGGATATGTGGAACGGCCTGAGCGACCCGAACGTCCTGAAAGAGGAGATCGTCCGGAACGTGGGGACCGGGGAAATTCCGAGAATCGCCGCCCCCGTAACTAAATTCGGTTACAAAAGATAACGATTCCTGAATTTTTTTCATGTTTTCATGTTACATAATCATCAGCAACCCATAAGCAAATTCTGATGCCAGATGAGACAGCTAAAAATTTCTAAGCAGATCACTAACCGGGAAAGCCAATCGCTTGATAAGTATCTTCAAGAAATTGGTAAAGTGGATTTGCTCACCCCGGACGAGGAGGTAGAACTGGCTCGAAGAATTCGTGAAGGTGACCAATTAGCTTTAGAGCGACTGACCAAAGCGAACTTACGTTTCGTGGTGTCAGTAGCTAAGCAATACCAGAACCAGGGACTTTCCTTGGGCGATTTGATCAACGAAGGAAACTTGGGTTTGATTAAAGCCGCTCAGCGTTTTGACGAAACGCGTGGTTTTAAATTCATTTCGTACGCCGTATGGTGGATTCGCCAGTCGATTCTGCAGGCTTTGGCCGAACAATCACGGATTGTACGTTTGCCTTTGAACCGGGTAGGCTCTCTGAATAAAATTTCCAAGACGTTCTCCGAGCTCGAACAACGTTTCGAACGGGAGCCTTCGCCGGAAGAGCTGGCCGAAGTTCTGGAAATTTCAGCGGGTGAAGTGGTCGATACCTTGAAGATCTCGGGTCGTCACGTATCCATGGATGCTCCTTTCGTACAAGGTGAAGAAAACTCCCTGCTCGACGTACTTGAAAATGACGGCGAAGACAAACCAGATTCTGGTTTGGTGAATGAGTCCTTACGTAAAGAAGTACAACGGGCCCTGTCAACGCTGACCCAGCGTGAAGCCGACGTGATCACCCTGTACTTTGGTTTGGACGGCAATCACGCCATGACTCTGGAAGAGATTGGAGAAAAATTCAATCTAACTCGGGAACGGGTTCGCCAGATCAAGGAAAAAGCCATTCGTCGCTTACGCCATACTTCGCGTAGCAAAGCCTTAAAAACGTACTTAGGTTAATTTCCTAATGTAGTACGTTTCAAAAAAAGCCTCCACTCCGGAGGCTTTTTTTGTACCAGTTGTTTTGTATCCATTCAATCCTGTTTTCCTATAACTTTGCTGGCGTATGATCTTGCAACCCTTATTGGATCTGGCCGAACTTTGTGTACGCCGTGGGATTCATCACGCCGTCATTGCTCCCGGTTCCCGCTCCGCCGCCCTTACGCTGGCTTTCGCCCGTCACCCGCAAATTCAAACCAAGGTTATACCCGATGAACGGGCTGCCGGATACATTGCCCTGGGTATGGCCCAGCAACTGGGCCGACCCGTCGCACTGATTTGTACGTCGGGAACGGCTGCTCTTAATTTTGCCCCCGCTGTTACGGAAGCTTATTTTCTCGGGGTACCCTTATTAGTACTCACTGCCGACCGTCCGCCCGAATGGATTCACCAGCAGGATGGACAAATGATCCATCAGGATGCGGTCTATGGGAAACATATCAAGGAGTCGTATGCCTTGCCCGCCGATTATGGGCATGTGGATAGTCGCTGGTTTATCGAGCGTACGGTAAACCAACTCATCAACAGTGCACAAGAACAACCCCGGGGGCCCGTGCATCTGAACGTACCCATCCGGGAGCCCTTCTATCCAAAGCCCGACGAAACCTTTACTTACGGATCGCCGCGTACTATCACACGGGTAATCGAGCAACGAACCCTACCGCAGGAAACCTGGGAAGAATTGCTCGGGTTACTCGAAGATACCGACCGGGTACTGATTCTGGCGGGACAGCAGGTGATCAATGAATCCTTACTGGAAATTCTGGATCAGCTAAAAAATGAATTTGCCTTCCCGGTAGTAGGGGAGGTGCTATCCAATCTGTCGGGTTATTCCTTCTTCACGCACCCGGATATTTTTCTGGGTAGTACACAACCGCATGACGAACGGTGTCCGGAAGTACTGATTACGTTTGGGGATTCCTTCGTATCCAAAAATCTGAAGCTATTCTTTCGAAAGTATAAGCCCCGGTACCACTATCATATTTCCTTTCGTCGGGAGCTGATTGATCCGTTTCAAACGCTGACCCAACAACTGGCGATCGAGCCGGAAGTCTTCTTTCACACGCTGTTGGAAACGCTGGACTTACGGGCCTTCCGGCAGGGTGACGAAGACCGGGACACTACCTTCCTACAAAACTGGGAAGCAGCCGAACAAAAGGCAATTTCCGGAATGCAGCACTTTCTGCAAACCCGTGAAGCCTTCGGCGAATTTCAGGCCGTTGCTCAGGTGCTTGAACAAATTCCGGAATCGAGTCAGCTGCATCTGGCCAACAGTATGTCGGTTCGGTACGCTAACTACATCGGCCTACCCCAGCGAGTGACCGTTTTTTCAAACCGCGGGACGAGTGGAATCGATGGCTGTATGAGTACGGCTGTAGGAGCAGCCCTTACTACTGATCAATTGGTGTTTCTGCTCATCGGGGATGTCGCGTTTTTCTACGACCGGAATGCTCTCTGGCATCCGCACATACCGAGTAACCTGCGAATCATTTTGATCAACAATTCGGGGGGAAGTATTTTCCGGATGATTGACGGACCGCGTCAGCAGCCCGAACTCGAAACGTATTTTGAAACGCAGCACCATACCACCGCTGAACGCACGGCCCAGGATGCGGGCCTGACATACTATGCCATTTCCAACGAACCGGAACTGGTAAAAGCCTTACCTTCCTTTCTAAGCGAGGATAAAAAAGCTAAGTTGCTGGAAATCAGTAGTGATCCTATCACGAATCAAAAAATATTTGACCAATTTAAGGAGCTAATGAAAGCGATGTAACTAGTTTGGTAATGATTTGATAGTAAGCGGTTTATGAAGATACTTAAGTGATGCTTTACCAGCCAAACGGTCGTCCGAGATTTTGATAGAAAGCAACCATCTGGGTATTGATGCGGAATACCGAAATCTCAGCGTGGACAGAAATCCATCAGGAACAGCCTTTTGCTGCCTCGATGGATTTCTTTTCCTTTAACGTGGCCCCTTTCTTCCAGTACGTGCAGGCCTCCTGATTTTTTCCGCTGGCCTGGGACGTATTCCCCAAGTAGAAGTATAGGTTTTCAACGGACGGATCCATTTGTTCTGCTTTCTTCAATGCATCCATGGCTTGAGCAAACTGCTGCTTTTTGAAATAATACAGCCCAAGATTCCGATACGCCCAGGCGTTATTATCGTCCAGCCGAAGCGAGCGGTCGAGTTCCGCTTTTGCTTCATCGAGCCGATTGAGTTCAAGTAAGGCATAGGCCCGGTTGTTAACGGAGTAGGCGAGGAGCTTCCCTTCCGTAATCTTCACGGCTCGATCAGCCCATTCAAGCCCTTTCTTTGGATCACCTAATTGGGTAGTGACCATGGATAAATTATTAACGGTACTCGGTTCATTAGGTCTGTATTGCAGCACGTTCTCAAAATCTTGTCGGGCTTTATCGTACTCTTTACGTAATACGTACACCCATCCGCGGAAAGCATACGTGGTATAGTCAGAAGCACGAAGCTGTTCCGCCTTTTGGAAAGAGGACATGGCTAAATCTTCCTGTCCCGTCATATACTGGGCGTTACCCAAGAATGCCCAGGCTGTAGAAGAATCGGGAATGAATTTTACTGCTTCTTCTAGGTCGCGTAGAGCATTGGCGTATTCACCCTGCATGGAGAAAAGGTTTCCGCGGTTCTGGTACGTACTTCCTAACTTAGGATTGATTTTCAGGGAGTTATTCAAATCACTCAGGGCTTTTTCGTAGTTACCCTGCTGAATATAGGCCAGTCCCCGGTTGGTTAAAGCCTCCGGGAATTCCGGTTTCTTCTGGATGGCTTCGGTATAAAAACGCTCAGCTTGGGCGTAATCCTGTCGGAGTAGTTGGTCATTGCCGCGTAAAAAAAACTGGTAAGCCTCCTGATCGCGTTGTTTTCCGCAAGCGGCCATCAAAAAAAGTAGGAATATTGGAAGTAGTGTTCGCATCTTCGTGAAAAGAAAGCCTTGAGGCTTTATTAATTCGTAAACTGTACGCTTATGCATTTTATTAGTGAAGTTCAGCATCCGTCCTGTAAAATCAGTCTGTACTCCTGGAATAACCGCTATATCATCAAGATAGAGGCGGGAGCTCTGGAACAGACCTACAAGATTAATGAATACGATGTTTCAAGTGAGGAAGACTTAAAAGAGTTATTGACAGGTCCGTTTATCGACAAGGTTATGGCTCGTTTTGAATCCATGGCTCGTGACTGGGAAGAAGCCCTCGAAGAGATTGAAGATTAAGAGTAAAAAACGTAGACAGACCTACAAGCCCAGATAATCAAACAATTACGTGTTTAGTATTATACTAACTAATATATACTAAATGTTTTTAGTAATACTTTTAGGTGTTTGTAGGTCTGTTTCTTAGGCAATTTCCGATCCTAGCCATACCCATTTATTGAACAATTCGATTTGTTCTGGACTTGGGTTTTCGTTCCGGACGATTACTAATTTTTGTACCGGATTTGCCTGCAATTCCACTTCAAAAATTCGAATCATTCCCGCCCGCCGCACTTCGATGAGTACTTCCTCTTTCGGTTGTTTGGTCGCTAGAAACCGCGGCAAATCCGTGATCGGCTGTCCATCGATACTGATCAGTTCGTCGAAGACATTTAAGCCGACCTGATAGGCGGGGGAGTCTTTCAGTACTTGCTGAATGGCGGGCCGGCCGGGGGCTAAGTGAATACCCAGATACGCCAGTTCGGGATCTAGTTCATTTTCCAAATGACAACCCACGTATTGCAGGTATCGATCAAAGTCCAGCGGAGCCGTGCCCCAGATATAGTCTTGGAAAAAGGACTCCATGCTCTGGCCCGCGACCTGCTCAATCGCCATCTGAATTTCCTGTTCGGTAAAGCCACGATTTTCTCCGAGGTAATACGTTTGGTAGAGTGATCGCAAGACATCGTCCAAGGATCGTTGACCCGCGGTAGCCTGGAGAATTTCCAGATTAAGCAACGTAGTTACGGCCGCTCCCTTGGTGTAGTAAGAGCTCTGGCTATTGATCGAATTTTCGTTGGGACGGTAGTACTTGATCCAAGCATCCCAGCTTGCTTCCGCAAGTGACTGTATCCGCGTACCGGGCGTATTCACCACGTAGGTAAAATCGCTGGCTACATCGCTCAGGTATTTGTCTACGGAACTCAAACCCGCCCGCCGCAGAATGTGATTGTCGTACATACTGGTGAAGCCCTCGGCAACCCAGAGCTGGTGCGTGTAGTTTTCGTTCTCGTAATCGAAAGGTCCCAGCTCAATGGGCCGAATCCGTTTGACGTTCCAGAGATGAAAATATTCGTGAGCAACTAGTCCCAGGAAGTTCGCATACAACGATTCCTGAGCGTACGTATTCCGGTTCGTCTGGAGAGTCGTACAGTGCAGGTGTTCCAGTCCACCGCTGCCACCGGTCGTATGGTGTACGATGAATAAATACCGCTGGCAGGGGTGCGTACCAACAATCGTCAGAGCGGCCTCGCAGATCCGTTTGTAATCGGCCTTTAATTGGTCTTCGTCCAAGGGAGCGTGCGTACCTACTAAAGCAATCTCATGGGGAATGCCACAGGCTTCGAAATGGAGTACCTGATGCGTACCAATCTCGATGGGGGAGTCTACCAGCAGATCATAATTCTCGGCCCGGTACGTAAAGGGTTTTCCGGGTAAGGCGGGCAGAGCTACTGATACGCGGGTCCAGTCCTGGTACGGCTCAACGACCAGATCAGCGGGCTGATCCTTGAATTCGTCGGCATACAGGAAGGTAGCGGCTCCGGTAACGTAGCCGTGTTGATCGTCCAGAAAATTCGTCCGTACGGTTAATTCATTGGCGTACAGATAGTACGTAATGGTAAGGTCATGCGTATCGTCGGGCAGGGAAACCCGCCAGACATTCTTTCGTATCTTACGAACGTCGGTTTTTACTCCATTCGCGTGTGCTTCGAGGCGGTCTAGATTCTTGGCGTATTCCCGTACCAGATAGGAACCGGGTGTCCATACTGGCAACTTAACATCAATGTACCCCTGCTTCTGAATGGTTGGATGAACGAATTCCGAAACGTGCATCGCTACCTGAAAATAGTGCGTAGCGGGTTCCGGCATGCGGAGGGTATACTCTATATGATTTTGACTCATGGAATCAGGCACAGAAACGAAACCGCAGAGAAAGAACACGACAAAAACGAAAAGTCGTTGAATCATATCGGTTTTGTATTTCTTTGCGTTTAAACCGTGAAAATAGTCCAACTCTTTGAACACTCCGCCGTTTTATTTGTCTTTTTTTGTAGGTTTTTCATCCGTTCCGCTGAATCTCGGGTAGAATCCGCTGATTTCAGTTTGACAGTGAATGAATTAAACCGGGTTTTTCCGTATATGTTGTCGTAAGTAAAGTTCCGGATGTTAATCAATCAGCCTATTTCTATGCGTACACGTCGCTTGTCCCTGGTGGGATCGTGCCTACTATCGCTGTATTCGGGTCAGGCTTTGTGGGCCCAGAATACACTCAATTACACCACACCCGATGCACATTATCGATCCGGTATCGAGTTTGTCGAAAAGAAAAACTACGCCTCTGCCCGCCAAGAGTTTCAGCGTTTTCTCGAAACCAACAAAGGCCTGCTGACGAGCAATGACCTTAATGCCGTCAATGCAGAGTACTACATTGCCATGTCGGCTCTGTATCTGAATCAGGCCGAAGCAGAAATTCTGGCCGAGCGGTTCATCAAAAACCACGGGGATCATCCGGCGGCCCGTCAGCTCTACGCTGATTTGGGCAATTTTTATTACAACAGTGGCGATTACGCGAAAGCTATTCCGTATTTGGAGAAAGCCAGTGGAACCGAAGCCGCTTTTAAATTGGGGATGGCTCAGTACTATAACCAGAATTACGAAGCGGCTCTGAAAGCCTTTGATCCGGTAAAAGCGGGGGGAAGTGAATATGCATCGGCGGCCAGCTACTATTCCGGTGTCATTGCCTACAACAATGGCAATTACCCGGCGGCCATTTCCGATTTTCGCCGCATTGAAAACTCCAAGGAATTTGGCAATGAAGTACCCGGCTGGATCGCTCATTCGTACTATCGGCAGGGCCAATACGATCCGCTGCTGAGCTACGCTGAGCCCATTTTACGGAAGGGTAATAAATCGGGCAAGCGACTCGACGAGCTGTCGTTACTCGTGGCCGATGTGTACTTCCAGAAAGGAAACTACGCCAAAGCAGCCGAGTACTATAAAATGCACACGAACTTCCGGGGTGGTAAATTGCCCGTTCCGGCGGCATACCGATATGGATACTCGTTGTATCGACAAAACGATTTTAACGGAGCCATCGCTGCTTTGAAACCGCTGGCCGCTTCGAAAGATACCGTGGGTCAGTATTCGTCGTACTACATGGGCATCAGCTATCTGAATACAGAAAACCTCCAGTACTCCCTGGCGGCTCTGGATCAGGCCCGCAAATTGAGCTTCAATAAATCCGTACAGGAAGATGCGGCCTTCAACCACGCCAAGGTACAGCTGGATCTGGGCAATGGAAATGAGTCGGTCAAGGAATTTGATCAGTTCATTAAAACGTATCCCAACAGTGCCTATCTCAACGAAAGCAAGGAATTACGGGGTGAAGGCTTACTGCTTTCCAATAACTACGCTCTGATTCTGGATTATCTGGACAAAGAGCGTAACCTGACGGCCAAACAACGCAATCAGTACCAGCAGGCGGCCTACAACTTGGGCATTAATGCCTTTAATGCGGAACGTTTTGATCAGGCCATCATCTCGTTTGACAAATCGCTGAAGTATACTGACAATCGGGATTTGGCCATTGCCGCCCGTTTCTGGAAAGCGGAGGCCGTATCGGCCCAGCAGAAGTACGCCGAAGTGATTCCGCAGTATACGCAGCTCATTGCCAGTTCGGATAATTCGACCCTCGTTCCTGATTTTCGCATCCGGAGCCGATACGGACTAGGTTATGCCTATTACAATACGCGGGAATATGACAAGGCCTCTACGCAGTTTAAAGCCTATACCGACGCCGTTCGGGGACTGCCCGCCGAAGATCGCCGGAATTACGAAGATGCCATGATCCGGCTGGCCGATACCTATCTGGTGGCCAAACGCTACGATGAGGCGACCCGGATTTATGATCAGGTCGTTGTGACCGGAAAGTCGGACAAGGACAATGCTTTGTACAATAAAGGGATTTCGCTTCTCTACACGGACAAATACGCGGAGGCCCGTACGACCCTCAACCAGTTACTGAATCAGTATCCTAATTCCGCTTACGTGGATGATGCGATGTTCCAACTGGGAATGGTCGAACTCAACCAGCAGAATTACACGGGTGCCGTAAGCCAGTTTACCCGTCTGATTCAGCGTCAGCCCCAGAGTCCCATTCTGCACGCCGGCTATCTGCAACGGGCGATTGCCTACAGTAACCTGAAAAAGTACGACGAAGCGATTGCCGATTATCAGGTAATTCTAACCAAGTACGCAACCTCCAAGAGTGCCGAGTCGGCTTTATTGGGTGTACAGGATGCCTTGAATTCGGTAGGTCGTCCGGAAGAGTTCAGCTCCATCATCAAGGGCTACGAGCAAAGCAATCCTTCGGATGGGTCGCTGGAGAAGATCAAGTACGACGCGGCCAAGAATATGTACTTCAGCGAGAAATACGCTCAGGCCATTACCGCCATTCAGGAATTTCTGCAAAAGTATCCCAACAGTAGCTCGGCTCCCGAAGCTCTGTATTACCTGGCGGATTCGTACTACCGCACCGAAGACCGTACCAGTGCTCTGCAGTACTTCTACCGCGTTATTCGGGATAATAAGACGCAGTTTGTCGGACGGGCAGCTCAACGGGCGGCCGAGCTGGAATACCAGAACGAAAATTACCGGGGAGCCGTCACGAACTACCAAACTCTGTTACGCAGCTCCACCAATAAAAAGGATCAGGTGGCCGCTCAGCTGGGTTTGATGGATGCGTATTACAAACTCGCCAAGTATGACTCTTCTTCCGTATATGCGAAAGACGTGATCAACGGAGGAAACGCCGTGATGGGTGCTCAGAACCGGGCTCAGCTGTTTTCGGGTAAGATTGCTCTGGCCCGGAATGATTCGAAGAAAGCCATCGAAGAATTTGAGAAAACGGCGAAACTCGCCAAGGATTCCTACGGGGCCGAAGCGATTTACAACGTAGCCCTGATTCTGTACAAGGAAAAGAAATGTAAAGAATCCCGCGATAAGATTATCAATGAGCTGAAAGAGCAGTTTACCGATCAACAGTGGATTGACCGGGGTTTCCTGTTGCTATCGGATGTGTACGTCTGTTTGAACGAAGCATTCCAGGCCAAAGCTCTGCTGAATACGATCATCGAAGGAGCCGAGGATAAAGCCATTGTGGAAGAAGCCCGTAAGAAACTGGCTGCTCTGAAATAAAACCTATCACTGAAGATCTTTCTATCGAACTATGAGTCATCACATCACGATTCGCCATTTTATCCATTCGCTGGGGCTGGTGAGTTTACTGAGCGTTGCGGCGGTTGCTCAGAATAAAGGAAAAGTTACGCCAGCGGAAGGCGAAATTCAATCGGGGGAAATTGACATTGTCCGCGAACGGAAAATCTCGCTGACGACTCAAAACCGGAACTTCGAGAAAATCCCGGCTAGTCAGGCCGCCCGTCCCAACCGTCAACCCCTCAAGTACCAGTTCACCGATCAGAAATTGATGGTGGCTCCGCAGAAGTTCAATCCCGTCGTGACGGAACTGCCCAAATCGCAGAACGACCAGGCCCTGTATAACTCCGAAGTGAAAATTGGGGCCGGGAACTACGGACGTTTCTACGCGGAGGCTAACGTGAATTCCCGTAATGACCTGCCTTACGGGATTAACATCAAAGCTCGTCATAACTCCACGGCTACTGGTCCCGTAGACGGTCGTAATTCGGGTACGAGTCAACAACTCATTCAGGTGGGGGGTAAGTACGCCACCAACAGCTTCAAGCTCGACGGCACCATTGGTTATGATCGCAATCAGTTTTATTTCTACGGCTATCAGCGGACCCCGGAAACACCCACGCGGGAAAACATCCGGCAAACGCTCAATAACTTCAACGTAGGGATCGGTATCGAAAACACGAAGAAAGATGCCGTGATTGATTATTCGATCAAGACCCGTTTACGGACGCTGAGTACCTTCACCCAAGCGAATGAATACGATTGGGGTACTAACCTAAAGGCTACCTTTCCCATCAACGCTCAGTTCTTCGCTCACCTGGCCGGTGATGCCTACGTAACCCAGCGGAATGATTCATTAACCAATAGTCGGAACTTATTCCGCATCAAACCGACGTTCCAGTACCGTACCGATCGTTTCAGCGTACTGGCGGGGATCAACGTGGTACACGAAACGGACAACCTGAACGAGCTGACCAAACCCACGCACGCGTATCCCGTACTGGAACTAGATCTGATGCCCGTCGAGGATATTCACATCTTTGCGGGTTACCAGGGGGACGTACACCGGAACACACTGGCCAGCCTGACCGACGAAAATCAATTCCTGGCTCCCAATGTGCGGCTGCTGAATACGGAGAAAGTACACGACATTTACCTGGGTACGAAAGGACTCATCGCGGGGGGCTTTAGCTACGAAGCGAAAGTGTCGTTTGGCCGCTACCGGAATCTGTATGTCTTTAATAACTCCGGTCGTGATACTTCACGTTTCGAAGTCCTTTATGATCAACCCCTGGATCGGGGGATGTCCAACGTCATCAATGTATCTGGACAACTCAACTACCAGCACGAAGACTGGTGGCGGTCTTTCCTCAAGTTTGACGTATACGGGTATGAACTTAAGCAACTGGAAACGGCTTGGCACCGTCCGAACTTTACAGCGACCTGGAGCAATACGCTTACCTTTAATAAGAAGCTGATTGTGGCGACGGATTTTTACGTGATCTCGGGTTTACAGGGACGTAATCCCGTTTCGCAGCAGGTTCGTAAACTACCGGCCATTTTTGACCTGAACCTGCGGACGACCTATCTGATTACCGATCGGATCTCGGGCTTTGTGGGTATCAACAACATACTTGGTAAAAACTACGAACGCTATCAGTATTATAAACAACAGGGAGTCAACTTCCTGGCGGGCGTTTCGTACCAGTTTTAGTGAAAAATAAAAACATTTATCTTTTATAAATTTTTTAAGTCCGCTCACTGAGCGGACTTTTTTTGTAACCCACTGATCATGCGGCCTATTAGCTCGGATTACTTCAATGGTTAGTAGAGGAAAAAGGGGGTCTACGCGTCCGGAGGGGAAATTATTTCAAAAATGCCGTTTGATTTTTGTTGTGGTGTAGCCTACCTTTAAACCTTGAAATGACCTGCCTGACCGCAGTCCTTTCAAAATCAGCTATTCACGGTTTCAACCTCGCATAATCGCATGGCTACTATTCCTGAACACGTCAAAAAACTGCTTTTCGAACAAGATTGTGTTGTCATCCCGGAATTCGGGGGCTTTATCGGCAATTTTGATTCTGCCACGTTTTTACCCAGCGGTTCAATCTTACCACCGCGGAAACGACTCGTGTTCAACGAAATGTTGCAGTTTGATGATGGTTTGCTGACCAATTACGTGGCCACTGTTGAAAATCGGTCGCGGGAAGAGGTCAAGGTAAAAGTGCGAGCATTCGTGGATCAAGTACGTTCGCACATTCGCCAGCAAGAGCAATATCAGTTCGATCAGTTGGGAATATTCACGCAGAACGGAGAAGGAAAGCTGGTATTTGAACCCGCGGGAAAGATTAATTTCCACGGGGAGAGCTTTGGATTCTGCGAATTTACGCCAGCCTATAAACGCCCGATTAAAGCCGTACTAGCTCCTCCATCGGTTACTCCGGTTATTCTGGAGCCCGAAGTAGAGGAATTACCCGCACCAGTCGCAGAAAGTATTACGCCCGTGAAGCGGTTGAGCCGCTGGGCTGCGGCTGCGGTCGTTTTGGTTGCGGTGACACTGGTTGGGGCCTGGGTGACGGGTCAGAATAAAACGACGCTGAGTAGTATGAACCCCGTGTCGGCTCTTGATTTCTCCTGGCTGAATGCCAAGAAACCCACTAGCGTAGCGGTAGTACTACCCAAGCAACCCGTCAAAACAGTTACGGTAGCTCAACCTCTAGTGAAGCCTCAACCCGTCGTAGTTACGGTTGAAAAAGTTGAAGAAGAAGTTAAAGCAGAGAAGAAAAATACAAGGAAGTTTTTGGTAGTCCCTTCCCGGGTGAAAACACTTGATGGAGCGGAGGTTGCCAAAGGCTATTACATCGTAACCGGAAGCTTTGGTGGGGTAAAGTCGGCGACGGTGATGAAGAAACAACTTGAAGCAGATGGATTCCGGGTACAAATGTTCCGTCCCCGGAAAGGTCTGGTGAAAGTAGTCATTGGCGAGCAGTTACCCACGGCAGCGGCGGCTCAGGAAATGGCCCAGAAAGTGGGAAGTCATTTTCATAATAATCTCTGGATTCTGAAATCCTTGGCTGATTAAGCTTCGAAAATCGATCCAATTAAAAACCAAACTCAGCCGGGTTTGGTTTTTTGTTGGTATAGGATACAGGTTTGTAACATTTTGATCAAATTCGCGTTCTTAAAAAAATACTTGAATCGGTATGAATACAACGGCTCAAATCGAACAGGAAGAACGCAAGAATCGCTCGGTGGCTCTGGGAGTCACGACAGTCATTTACGTTCTTTTGTTTTTGCTGTTATGGTTCGTGGGGATGTGGAAACTAACACCTCCACCCGAACCGATGGTTGGCATTGAGCTGGCGAACCTGGGCAACGGGGTACTGGGCAGTGGTGATATTCAAACGCACAACAAACCCAGTCGTCTACCCAATCGGGAAGAATCAAAGCCAGCCAAGGAAGAGGTACGCGAAGAACGAACCGTACGCAAACCTGAGGTTAAGGAAGTTGTACCCGTTAAGAAACCGGTAGTAAAAGCTCCGGAAGCCCCCTTAAAGACGGCTAAGACGGAAAGTCCGGTGAAGGTGGCTCCCAAGCCCGAGCCGAAAGAAACAAAGCCCGTAGAAACGAAAGTGAGTGCTCCGGCCAAACCCGCTGAAAAACCCGTCGAACAACCTAAAGTGGATACGAAGGGATTGTACGGGAAAGCGAAATCAAACGGCACGAATGGGACCAGTGACAATCCGGGGGGCAATAATAATGGTCCGGCGGGTAATAAAGGCGTGGGCGATTACGGCAGTCCGGACGGTAAAGTGGATGGACGGGGCCTGTACGGCAAAGGAACCGGGGGCGGGGGTGGCAACGGCTCCTCTCTGAGTTTGACGGGCTGGACCTGGAGCCGTCGTCCGAGTCCGCAGGGCCTGACTTCGGATGGAAAAGTAGTCTTCCGCATCAAGATTGACGAAAACGGCAACCTGATTTCAAAATCGGTCGTGGAAAGTACGCTTAGTCCGGCCGACGTACGAAAATGCGAACGTGAAATCGAACGCCTGGATTTTGTACCGACGAATGCTTCGGGTAGTCGGGCTGCTCAGTCTTCGGGAACAATTACCTTTGTCGTGCGGTCACAATAGAAAATCAATTCATTCATAGTACTAGTAAAATGCGTGCACTCTGTACGCATTTTTTTTAGCGATGACTTATCAGGAAACCCTCGCGTATCTGTATCAGCAGTTGCCCGTTTTTCACTTAGCGGGTAAACAAGCGTACAAGCCCGGCCTGCTTACGACCGAAATCTTACTGGAACATCTAGGAAACCCCCATCGGAAGTTTAAGAGTATTCACGTAGCGGGTACGAATGGAAAGGGAAGTTCCTCTCACATGCTTTCGGCCATTTTGCAGGAAGCGGGTTACAAGACGGGATTGTATACTTCGCCCCATTTAAAAGACTATACCGAACGGTTCAAGATTAATGGCGTGGCTATTGATCCCGAGCGGGTTGTTGCTTTTGTGGAGGAGAACCGAATGTTTATTCAATCGGTAAGTCCTTCTTTTTTCGAATTAACCGTAGCCCTGGCTTTTCAGGTTTTTGCCGAAGAGAAGGTCGATATCGCCATCATTGAAGTAGGGATGGGGGGACGTCTGGATTCAACTAATGTTATTACTCCCGAATTATCACTGATCACGAATATTGGCTGGGATCATGCCGACGTTTTGGGAGATACCCTGCCAAAAATTGCCGCGGAGAAAGCGGGTATTATGAAGGCAGGAGTACCCGTTGTCATTAGTGAACGACAACCCGAAACAGACGAAGTATTCCATGCTAAGGCCGAT
>NZ_JBMDWJ010000253.1:0-29553 GCF_048595215.1 Siphonobacter sp. | reverse complement strand
TGGGTTGCCTATCAGTACGGCTGGCATTATGGCTTTGCCCTGGCCGGCATCGGCATGCTGTTGAGTTTGATTCTGTACATTCAGGGCCAAAAACACTTGGCAGAAGTCGGTAATTTTCTCGGCAAAAGTTCCGATCTGGAGGATCGCACGAAACTTAATCAACCCCTGACCCGCGTGGAAAAAGACCGAGTTTGGGTACTGATGCTATCGTTTTTGATTGTGATTACTTTTTGGGGAGCGTACGAGCAGGCCGGCGGTTTGATGAATTTGTACGCCGAACAAAAAACCAACCGACAGTTTCTGGGTATGGAGATTCCGGCGTCCTGGTTCCAGTCCCTCTCCGGCATTTTCGTCATTACGCTGGGTACAGCTGTGGCCAATTTCTGGGCCCGTAATGCTCGCAAGGGTCGGGAAAGCTCTTCGCTGGCGAAAATGGCCATTGGTACCATGATCATGGGTTCGGGCTTTTTCTTCATGACGGCGGCCGCTTTGCAGGCTCAGCAAACCGGGCAGGCGGCCATGTACTGGCTGATTCTGGCGTACCTTTTCCACGTCATTGGTGAGCTGTCTTCCTCGCCGGTGGCCCTTTCATTCATTACCAAACTGGCTCCGGCTCAGTACGCATCGATCATCATGGGGGCGTACTGGGCAGCGACCGGACTGGGCGAAAAACTCGCGGGTCAACTCGGAGCCTGGTCACAAACCTGGGGTGAATTGGAAACCTTCACGGGCATTGCGATTTTCTGTATCTTGTTCGGAAGCCTGATCTTACTGCTCCTCAAACCGCTGAAACGACTCACGCACGGAGCGGACGATAATCTCGCGGAGATGACTCACTAGGAAACTGATTCCAAGTTTGATCACAATAAGGAAGAGGGTGTAAAGTTTTTGTTAATGAAGACTTTACACCCTCTTCCTTGTCATATACGTTCGAAAACGGCCTTCCGGTCCTCCCGGATTTTCTTTTGGGCGAGTTGAGCCTTTACCAGCCAGTTCAGCGAAAGGTACACGGCTCCGATACTGATGCGAACGTGTTCCTGCTTCAACTGCAACCAGACTTGCTCAGCGTCCATCGCCCGCGTGGCTTTTTCCAGCACCATCGCTACTGCGTTCCGTTTGGGCGAGTGGCGAATACCGTGCCGGGTTCCATACGCCCGAATGCGTTCGGTTATGGACAACGTATCCTTACTGCCCTTTGACTCGGTTTTGTACATCATCGGCTCCACTTTTACGGGTTGATCCAGTTTTGAGGTTCTGATTACCAAACCGATAGCTGAACGAAAGCGTAATGACGCGACTGTCGAACCGGATGTTCGTGTTCAGATCCAGGTTCTCGTACCGGGCCGTTTGTACCCGGCGGCGTCCCTGAAAAATATCATTGGCCATCAGTTTCAGCGTAGCCTGCTTATTCAGAACCTGCTTTTGTACCCCCGCCGAAATGACGTAGAAAGGCCGGGTTACGAACACGCCGTAGACTGATTTAGAGTTGTAGACGCCACTGAGTTCCAGGGACGCTCCCCGGCCTAGCTGAAAGGAATTCTGAGTGTTGAAGGTGAAACTGGTGATGCTGTTATTGAGATCGCCGCCCTTTTGATCGCCCTTGTACTCATTTCGAAAGACGTTGAAAAAATTGCTGGTCGTCCACCACGAGGTGGGTGACTGGGACGCCGAAAAGCTAATCCCGTAATTAATCAGACTTTTCAGGTTTTGTGGACTTTGGAAAGTGGTATTGGTCGAATCGATCTGTCCCATCATCCAGTTGATGACGTCCGAGGTGTAACTATAGTTGAGCGTCGTCGTCAGGAAATTATTGAAGGTATGCCCTAACTCCAGTGAATGCGTCAGTTGCGGTTTCAGGAAGGGGTTTCCTTCGTAGTACAGAAAGGGATCTCTAAAAAACCGGAAGGGGTTCAGATCTTCATAATCCGGACGCTCGATGCGGCGGCTGTACGAAAGCTGAAGTCGGTGCTTTTCGTTCAGCGTCTGCGTCAGAAACAGGCTGGGAAAGAGTTGAAAATACTTACGAACCACTAGTGAATCGGACGTAATCTGATGTCCTTTCGTGTGCGTGTATTCCCCCCGCAAACCCGCCTGTACGCTAAACGAACCAAACTCCCGGTTGAAGTTTACGTAACCCGCATGAATGGTTTCCTGATAGGTAAAGTGATTGGAAGCCGAAAAATCCTTGACCCAGTTGGTACCCGACAAGGTGTCGTACTTTACTTCGTTGTCGACGGTTACGTAACTGCTTTTCCAGCCCGTTTCCAGTTTCGTTTTCGTTCCCAGTGGATGCGTGTAATCGGCTTTCCCCACGTATACGTAAGTGGTGGAAGGAATATCGCCCCGACGCGTGGAACGACGACTGGTAAAGGCTCCCGATTCGTCCACATAACGTGTATCGAGCAACTGATTGGATTGAAAACCATTGGCTGAATAGTCCCAGTCGGTCGTCAGTTCCCGGCCTTCCTGTTTGAAGCGGTGGGTATAGTTGAGGTTGTAGGAAAGATTCGACCAGCGACTGTCGTCGGTATTGGTGCTGCGGGCATCCGCCAGGGTATGACGGGTAATGGTTTGCAGGAGGTTACTGGTGTTGCCATGGTTTGCATAGGTACCCACGTTTCCGTTGACCACCAGCCCGAGGGTATTCCGGGAATCAAGAAAGTAATCGACCCCCGCTTTGAAGTTATTCGTGTACAGGGGCTCATCGGTTACGGTGTTCTGGAATGAAATGCGGCTCGGACTGCTTTCCCCCGAATCGCGGAAGCGGCGGGTATAGGACAGTAACTCCTTTTCACCCCGATACGCGTGGTCGTAGCTCCCGAATACGTTCAGGCGATTGCTGCGGTAATTGAGATTCAGACCCGTTCCGTAACGGTTCTTGCGGCTGCGGGCGACATTGGCGTACACATTGCCATTGAAGCCGATCCCTTCATTTTTCTTCAGTTGAATGTTGATGATACCCGAATTTCCGGCGGCATCGTACTTGGCGGAAGGGTTGGTGATGATTTCCACTTTCGAAAGAGCACTCGACGACGTTCCCCGTAACAGCGTAGCCAATTCCTTCTGCGACAAATAAGTCAACTTTCCATTAATCATAATGGTGGCTCCCTGCTTGCCCTTGAGGGTAATGTTGCCTTCGTCGTCAACGGTAACGCCGGGAGCTTTTTCCAGTACTTCCAGAGCCGTATTGCCTTCCGAAAGAATGCTGTTTTCAATATTCATGACCGTTCGATCGATCCGCTGTTCGACCAGGGGCTTTTTCGCCGTCACGGTTAAGGTCTGTAAATCCTGTTCGCCTGGTTGCAGTTTCAGCGTGGGGAGCAGCAGTTGCGGTTGCTTTTCACTCAACGTAAAGCGGGCACTTCGCTGGGGCTGATAGCCCACGAAGCGAGCTTCTACGTAATAGGCCCCCAAGGGTATGCGGGTAAAGCCAAACTGTCCTAGGGAATCAGATACCGTTCCTTTCATCAGGGTAGAGTCGGCGGCCGAGTAGAGAGCTAGCGTGGCGAATTCAATGGCGATACCCGCGGGATCCGTCACCCGGCCCCGTAGGTCGGTCTGGGCGTAAAGGGTACTCGTGATCAGCAGTAGGACCCAGCGGATGTGTTTCAGGGATTGAGTGGGAAAAGGCATTCGGTCTATGACTTAGTAATAAAAAAGGAAGAAAAGGCGTACTCGACCCGACCGATGGCCGGGTGAAACGGATGGGTGGCTCAAGAATGTTAGGGTTTCGGTTTCGGCACAAACGTGGGTCGAACCCTTTTGCCGTTGACGGCCTCCCCTGCCGCTTGGGTCTCAGTCACTGGTGTTTTACCGGACCTGCCGGACGTTTTGCCAACGGGTTTCTTTTTATTCCGGCGGCCCCACCAGATCAGGAAGCCCGTAATGGGTAGACTGGCTCCGATCAGGCTGGCGAAGAAGGCCATGATTTTACCGGGTAAACCCAGAATACTGCCCACGTGAATGTCATAATTCATCCGACGAAGCTTGACGCCAAAATCCGCTTGTGCGTAAGGGCTGTCGTAAACGGTATTCCGGGGCATGGGCTTGAGCGTATGCTGATCGAACGCATAGGCCTGATGGTTGTAAAACTGTCCTGCCGTAGGATAAACGGTGATGTGAAGGGGCGATTTCAGATCATTCTTTTCGGGATAGTTGTAGTAAAAGCCCTGAGCGTCGGGATGTTTGGGGAGCACCGTAGCCCAGGCTTTATCCATGGCCTGCGACTGCGTATAGAAGCGATGAGCCTGTAAGGTATCGGATTCATGGTTGGGGTACTCCGGTAAGGTTTGCCCACCCGACGTTGCCCAGTAGAGGCTCCGGCTGTACCACTCTATGCCGTACACCATGCCCGTCAGGGCGATAGCCAGCAGAAAAAGCAGCGAGTAGAAGCCCAGTACATTGTGCAAATCGAGGTTGACTCGTTTGAAGGATGCTCCCCATTTGATGGTAAAGCTTTTTTCCACGGTGCTTTTGCTCCATTTTTTGGGATACCACCAAACCAGTCCGGTAATGAGTTCAATCACAAAGATCAGTGTCGCATAATTCACGATGGGACGACCGATTTCCCAGGGTAACCACAGAAAGCGATGGCCGTTTAAGATGATTCGGAAAAAATCCGCTTCATCTTTCTGATGTACTTGCTGACGAATGATGGTGCCGGTATAGGGATGCATTTTGAAGGTATAATGCTCGCCCTCCCAGGATCCCACGCCGACTTCAATGGCTTTGCCCTGCTGGTAGGAAGCGTAGGTGACGTCCTTACCGGGAAGAATCGCGGCAATAACGGTCTGTACCTGCGAAGGCGTGAGAACCGGGTTTTCCTGCTGGGGGACATTGCTTTCCGGCTCCAGCAGAGACGTAATTTCTTCGTTGAACACCCAGATACAGGCGGTGATACAGACGATGAAAACGATGATTCCGGAGCCTAAGCCCAACCATAAATGCAACCAGTTATTAATTTTCCGGAAGGTCATAACCGAATAGAATAGATTTAATGCGTTTCGATACCGGGGGCGAGGGTAAGTACTGGGATTTACCGGATCGTCAGCCATTTATGGCAATCCCTGAAACCTTCCCGATGCCCTACACCATGGGTACTTTTCTAGGTAGTTGCATAAGTCGGCCTGTTCCGCAGTAGGTTTGGGAAAAAAGAATGGGTGAAGTTGGCCATGGGTTGCACCCATGATTAAGGGTGTTGAACCCCTGCGGGGTTGATCTGAACTAGTTGGAATGAGGTGGGGGATAAATTGTTTACGTAGGATACGAGCTATTCACTACCCTTATCTGTTTCAATTTGGAAGGGTTTAGGTGGTTAGTCCTAGCCCTCATGCGGGCTGTGCTGCTGGGGAAAATGAAAGGCAAGTCTTGCTGCTTTCAGTAGTGAAACTCAGGCCAGTCGATCTGTAGGCGGGTAGAAATAGATACAGCTCATCTACTCCTTTCTTCAGTCTGGTTATCCTGGGGTTGTTTCAAGGAGATATCGGAAACGATTTTTGTAATGGGTGCTTTATTGATGTCAGCCCTGGGAAAGGGTTCTTCTGCTTTGTTTCCGTTTATTTTCCTAAATCCATGAAAACGATTACGTTATTATCCATTCTGCTACTATCCTTCAGCGGTTGCGAAGACACAACCCGTTCGACGGCTACTGATCCTCTAACGATTCCTTCCGCTCCTCCCAAGCCTTCCATTGCTGAACCCGGAGCGGTAACCCTCCAGTTTTTGCGGTGGTATCAGACGCATGAATCGGAAATTTCAGCCTTGCCGCTCGTCAACCCACCTGCTGATTCGACGGCTTTTTATTCGGTAAATCAACGGGCCACGGAACGTTACCTGGCTCTGTTTAACTCCAGTAAACTAGTGTCGCCTGAGTACCTGGCTTACTGGAAAACCTATTTTGAAGAAGCCGAACGGCATTTCCAGACGCATCCGCAACATGAGGGTCCACCCGAGGGATTCGAATACGATCTGGTGCTCCAGTCTCAGGAAGTAGACCTGGAGCAACTGACGCAGGCACAGGTAATCCTGCAAACTATCGAAGGTAACCGAGCACACGTATTGGTACGCTTACCTGATCAGCAAAAGCTGCGTTTCACACTACAAAACCAACAGAATCACTGGCTTATTGACCGCATTGGGGCTGAATAACCTTGGGCCATCTATGAAACACCAGCGTTTTGTCGGCAGTTGGAAACTGCCTGATGGTAGGTACAGGTTTGGAAACCTGCACCAGTGGCGTCCTTGTTTTTAAACCAAACGCCTCAACCCCGAAGGGGTTCAATATAATTAACCCCGTATGCAATGCGGGGAAATCAAATGAGATAACCATGTGTTGTACCCATGGCTAATCAAATTGAACCCCTCCGGGGTTAGAGATTATCTATCCCTTCTAATAGATTTCCGCAGCGAATCCGGGAAACCTGTAACATTCTTCCAGAAAAATAAAAACTTCAGGCTGCCGGGGTTTCCTACCTTTGAACGCCTGCAACAATACCTCTCAATCGAATGGCAATCACCTTAACTAGCGTTCTTCCTACCGACTATCCCGAACTCACTGACGTTTGGGAAGCTTCCGTCCGGGCTACCCATGCTTTTCTTTCCGAAGCCGACATTCAAGCGTTCAGACCTTTGATTCTGAATGAATTTCTGGCGATGGTCGATCTGACCGCCGCCCGCAACGAAACCGGTAAAATCCTGGGCTTCGTGGGCGTTGCCGAACAAAAGGTAGAAATGCTTTTTCTGCACCCGGACGCCCGCGGCAAGGGCCTAGGAAAACAATTGTTACGTCACGCGATTACCCATAAGCAGGCCACTACGGTTGACGTGAACGAACAGAATCCCCAGGCACTGGCTTTTTACGAGCACATGGGTTTTGTTCGCGTGGGTCGATCCGACGTGGACGGCATGGGAAAACCCTACCCCTTGCTGCATTTAGCTTTAATAACCGATCCAATCAGCCATGAATCACCACGAGAAAGTTGAACACCTGAAAGAACTCGCCCGCCAGTTGCGTTGCCCGGAAGGGGACGAAGGCATCCAGACGGGCGAACATATGAATGTCAATAACGCCGGAATGACGGCCCGAACGCTCGAAAAGCTACAGGCCGCCGAGCGGGTGCTTGAAATCGGACCGGGCAATGCCCAGCACGCCGCTCAGGTACTGGAGAAAGTAAAGCACTACTATGCGGTCGATATTTCGGAAACGATGGTGACCGAGGCCCGGCAACGCAACGCGGTCTGGATTGAGCAGGGCCGCGTACATGTTGAGCACATCGACGGTCAGCATCTGCCCTTTCCCGATGCCTTTTTTGACGAAATTTTTACGGTAAATACCATCTACTTCTGGCCGGAACCACTGGCCTATTTGGAAGAGATGTACCGCTGCCTCAAACCCGGTGGACGGCTACTGCTGGCCTTTGCTACTCAGGATTTTATGGAGCATTTGCCCTTTACGCAGTACGGCTTTGAGTTGTATTCCATCAATACGGCTAACGATTTATTAACGCAGGCTCGGTTTTCCGTTTCGGATGTGCATCAGGAAGACGAAGAAATTCTAAGTAACGCGGGTCACGCCGTCGTTCGTACCTTTGTGATCGTTAGTGCCCAAAAGTAACGTAGCGTCATGTCGTACCCCTTCTCCGCCCTGGTTGGCCAGGATCAGCTTACCCTCGCCCTTTTGCTTTGTGGAATCAACCCGGGTATTGGCGGGGTGCTCATTCAGGGCGACAAGGGAACCGCCAAAAGTACCGCTGCCCGGGCACTGGCCGAAATTCTGCCGCCCATTCAGCGGATTGCCGGCTCCCGCTTCAATACCGAACCTGGTCAGGTGCTGGACTTCGATGCGGCCAGCCAGTCAGGCGAGCACGAGATCGAAGAAGTAACCGTACCTCTGGTAAACCTGCCGTTAGGTGCCACCGAAGATCGGCTACTGGGTCAGCTTGATCTGGAAAGCGTCCTCAACGAACGCCGCAGGGCCCTTCAGCCGGGCCTGTTGGCTCAGGCTCACCGGGGCATTCTGTACATTGATGAAGTCAATTTATTACCGGACCATTTGGTGGATGTACTGCTCGATGTAGCCGCTTCGGGCGTCAATACCGTCCAGCGGGAAGGCTTATCGGTAAGCCACCCCTCGCGGTTTGTACTCATCGGTACCATGAACCCCGAAGAAGGAGCCTTACGCCCACAGTTTCTGGACCGTTTCGGTCTGATGGTCAACGTACAGGCTCCGGATACCATTGCTGAGCGTACCGAAGTGGTTCGTCGCCGCATGGCCTATGATCAGGCCCCGCAGGTGTTCATGGACCACTGGCAGCCCACTCAGGTAACCCTACAAGCTCGCATTGCTCAGGCCCGCCAGCGACTGCCGCAGGTACAGATGCCCGAGGGATTGCTCACACTCATCAGTCAGCTCTGTACACAATTACAGATCAGTAGCTTACGGGCCGATCTCGTTCTCTACAAAACGGCAATTACCCTAGCGGCTTTTGAGGGTCGAATGGAAGTACATGCCGCGGACATTAAACGAGCTGCGGAATTAGTACTCCCCCATCGACGACGCAAAAAACCCTTCGAATCTCCGTCCTTCCATTCGTCTGAACTGGATGATCTGATGAATACCCCACCCCCGCCGCTACCCCAGCCGGAGCCGGAAACCGAACCAGCCAAAGAAGAAGTACTGGGCGTAGCTCCCGTGGCTGAGCCACCGGCCCTGACCGTTGAAAATCGTTCAATGGAGGCATTGAACGGACGCCGGAGCGAAGTAACCCGAACGCCCCGTGGCTTCAAAACCCAGACGGTACCGAGCACCTCTCCTACTGACCTGGCTCTGACGGCTAGCGTACAGCAGGCCCTAATCCGGAATCCGGAGACGTTTCAGCTTTCGCGGCAAGACCTTCACCAAACGATACGAACCGGAAAAACCGGACATTTCATTCTTTTCGTGGTAGATGCTTCGGGTTCCATGGCGGCCAGTCGGCGGATGGAAGCCGTGAAAGGCAGTGTACTGAGTTTGCTTACTGACGCTTACCAACGCCGTGATACGGTGGCGGTCATTGCCTTTCGGGGCGTAGAAGCTCAGTTGCTTCTGGAACCTACACAAAGCGTCGAACGGGCGGAAGTGGCTCTGCGTACCCTGCCTACGGGTGGACGGACGCCCTTACCCCAAGCCCTACAGCTGGCTCTTGACGTATTGGAACAGCAACCCGAAAATCCCTTACTGATTATCCTGAGCGATGGCAAGGCTAACGTACCCCTGCCCGGCGGTGGCGATGCCTGGCAGCAAACGCTGGAATTGGCGACCCGCCTGCGTACAATTCCCGCCCTGGTACTCGATACCGACACGGCGTACGTGCGACTGGGACGGGCGAGTGAGCTGGCCCAGACCCTAGGAGCCGAATGTGTATCTCTGGAAGATTTTTCTGCCGAAACCCTTACCCGAACGGTCTCCGGACTGATATCATAAGATCCAAATGAATGCTTCACTTCGCCCGATTATGTTCGTGGGCACGGCCTCTGATGTGGGCAAAAGTGTGATTACCGCCGGATTCTGCCGGATTTTTAAACAGGATGGCTATTCTCCTGCTCCTTTCAAGGCTCAGAATATGTCGCTGAACAGTTACGCGACGCCCGAAGGACTGGAAATGGGCCGTGCTCAGGCCGTGCAGGCCGAAGCGGCGGGCATTCCCTGCCATACGGACATGAATCCGGTGCTGCTTAAGCCGACTACCGATCAGCGTTCGCAGGTCATTCTGAACGGGAAACCCGTTGGTACGCAGTCCGCGTATGAATATTTCCGCACGCAGGATCGGCAGGAATTATTCGCCGAAGTAACCCGGGCCTTTGACCGACTTTCGGCCCGCCACTCCCCCATCGTGCTGGAAGGAGCCGGAAGTATTTCGGAGCTTAATCTCAAACACCGCGACATCACTAACCTACGCATGGCCCGGCACGCCGGAGCGGCCACTTATCTCATCGGCGACATCGACCGGGGTGGTTTGTTCGGGAGTGTCTACGGTACCATTGCTCTGCTAAGCCCCGAAGAACGGGCCTGTATGAAAGGCATTCTGGTCAACAAGTTTCGCGGCGATGCCCGACTGTTTGCCGATGGGAAGCAGATGCTGGAAGAGCTGACGGGTCTGCCCGTGGTGGGTATTCTGCCGTATTTCAAGGATATTTTTATTGAAGCCGAAGACTCTCTGGCTCTGGAATACAAAAAGCGAGTCGCCCAAACGCAGAAAATCAACGTAGCCGTTGTGCATTTGAATCGACTTTCAAACTTCACGGATTTCGATCGACTGGAGAATGATCCCCGGGTCCATTTATACTATACCCGTGAAGCCGACGAACTGACCAAAGCCGACATCGTTATTTTACCCGGCAGTAAAAATACCATCGATGACTTACTGATTCTGAAACAAAGTGGGCTCGATCAGAGCATTGTGCGGGCTCACCGGGCGGGGAAAACGGTCATTGGCATTTGCGGTGGCTATCAGATGCTGGGTCAGAGCGTGGAAGATCCGCAGGGCGTGGAAAGTTCTATTCCCCGTATCGCCGGACTGGGGATTTTACCCATCCAAACGGTACTACAACCCGTCAAAACCACTGTTCAGCGGCAGTTTCGCTATCGGGAGGAATCTTCCTGTTGTACGGGCTACGAAATTCACATGGGTGAAAGTCGCCCGCTGGGACCTGAACAGCCGTTGACGGTTTTCGAAGATGGACAAGCAGACGGCTATTACCTAAATGAGCGATGCTGGGGTACCTACCTGCACGGCATTCTGGATAATGAGGTGGTAATCGAAGAGCTTTTGTCCGCGTATACCACCGAGTCAGTAAGCTTCGATTACGCCGCCTACAAACAGGAACAGTATGATCGACTGGCGGATCTCATTCGTCAGCACGTAGATATGGAGCAGATTTACGCTCATTTGAAAAGCTAAGGTATGTTGCAGGGACACGGCGATGATGGGTATCAGTATGGAAAGCCCATCCTCGCGGATTTTAGTACAAATGTTTGGTACGGCGGCGAACCCGCCGGACTTCGGGCGTATCTGTTTGACCGCTGGTCGAGCATCAATCGCTATCCGGAGGTGCTGGCTGAAAGTTTGATTGAGCGACTATCGATTCATCACCAGCAGGCTCCCACCCAGTTTCTGGTGAACAACGGTACGACCGAAAGTATTTATCTCGTTGCTCAGGCCTTTGCGGGAAGTCGTACCACGATTGTGATTCCCGCTTTTGCCGAATACGAGGACGCTACCCGGATGCACGGGCATACCCTGACATTTTTGCCCTGGGAGCAAACGGATGCCCTGCCCAAGAGCGATCTCGTGTTTATCTGCAATCCCAATAATCCTACGGGAGCCGTTTTTCAGAAGCTGGACTACTGGCTTCGAACGTATCCCCAAACGGTATTCGTCGTGGATGAAGCTTTTATTGATTTCACCCGAGCCATTGACTCTTGTGAATCGCTAATCGCGTCGTATGGGAATCTGATTATCCTGCGGTCGCTTACCAAAACTTACGCAATACCGGGCCTTCGGTTGGGTTACGTGATGGCTCAGGAAAACGGTATCGAACGATTGAAGCGGTACAAGCAGCCGTGGACCGTCAACGCCCTGGCTCTGGCCGCCGGGCATTTCATTTTCGAACAGTTTGATGCCATTCAGCTTCCACTGGATCAGCTTTTAATCGATAAAGAAAAGCTGGTAACTGACCTGCGAACGCATTCGGGGCTTCGGATTCACGACAGCCATACGCACTTTTTTTTGGGGGAAACACTCGACCGTACCGCCGCTGAATTAAAACGCTATCTGCTCGAATCGCACGGCTTACTCATTCGGGATGCCAGTAATTTTCGGGGCTTAAGTCCCCGGCACTTTCGGATCGCTACGCGTACGCCCGAAGAAAACCAGTGGCTCCTCAACGCCCTTCAGACATGGCCTTGTTAACTTTTTTTCCGCTGATTTTCGGCTACGGGCTGGACTTGGTAATCGGTGATCCGGACCACTGGCCCCACCCCATTCGGCTTTTTGGTACGACGATCTACAAGGGCGAACGTTGGTTGAATCAGGGTCGGTATCGATTCTGGAAAGGGGGTTTGTTTGCTGTAGTATTGATTATCACCGTCTTTTCCTGCTTTTGGGGACTGGAACGGTTACTCTCCGCAGGCCCCTGGTGGATTGCCGGACTAGTTCAGGGCGTATTTATCTGGTATGGGCTCGCCAATCATAACCTGATCCGCGAAGGCCGACAGGTATTTACCGTACTGGATACGCAGGGGCTGGAAGCGGGGCGTAAGCAATTATCCCGCATTGTGGGTCGTGATACGTCCCAGCTCAGTGCTCAGCAAATTCGTATTGCGGTACTGGAAACCATGTCCGAAAACCTAAGTGACGGCGTCATTGCTCCGCTTTTCTATTATGCACTGGCGGGCATTCCGGGTATGATGGCGTACAAAATGGTCAATACGCTCGATTCCATGATTGGTTACCGCAATCCGCGTTATGAGCAATTCGGAAAGGTTGCTGCTCGCATCGACGATGTAGCTAACTTCATTCCCGCCCGACTCACGGCCCTACTGATGGTACTGGTAACGGCGAGCGGCCGGGGGCTCCGCTTTATTTTCCGATACGGTCATCAGCACAAAAGCCCCAACGCGGGGTATCCCGAAGCGGCTCTGGCGGGCATTCTTAACTGCCGGTTCGGCGGCCCTAACGTCTACCACGGCATCCGCGTAGAAAAGCCGTACCTGGGGGAACAGGAGCGAATGATTGAACCGCACGAAATCAAACGCGTAAGCTGGATCAACCACGCCTGCTGTCTGGTGATGGTGCTGGGTTGCCTGGCTTGGAACGCGTGGAACCAGGGTGCGTGGTAGAGAAGAGTAGTTGGCAATGTTCACCTGTTTCCTATTTGACACCGTAATTTCTATGCTATTAAATCGTCTTTTTAGATAGTTTGATTTGTTGCAATCCTTTCCTTCTGTGCCAGTACACTAACCTCGTCCCACTTTTCTTAACTCCCTAATGCTTTGATTGTCTGTACAAATCATTTATTCGGGTAAGTCAATGACTGGTTTTTTCTCGCTTTGGGGTCGTTGCACTAGCGTCGGTATTGGTACATACGTTTCCGTATAGCCACCGCCAGCACTTAAGAGAAAGCCATTACTCGTGGAAAGTCCACACCCGTAGTCTTTTACGCTCCGATTTTGATCGCCGAAGGGCAGCGTCAATACGGCTTGAGTAACCTCCTGCCACTCACCGCTCAGGGTATGTACCCACACGTTTTGATAAGAAGCAGATCTGCGATGCCGATCATCATGCGTGGAAAAATCTTCCAGAAAAGCCTGAGCTTCGGTCAGGCTTTTCATCAGGGTAGGTGTACTTATTTTTGCGATCCTCTCCCACCGCTGGTCTTTTTCGAAGAATAAAGTGTATATCGTTTGATGGTGTACGGAATCGGGTTGAAGATGGATTAAAAATTTGTAGGTAGTATCTTCTTTCCAATCATACACCAGATGGGTATGAACGCCGCTTCCTTCGCGGCCAAACCGGGAACTAAACACCTGCGGTCCTTTTTCCAGTAAGGTGGCCCGCATCGAATCCGGCACCTGCCTGGGATTGTTATTGCCCGCGTTGGCATCCCAAACCGAAAAAATCACTCGCCTTTCCCTGGTAGAATGTACCTGGATTCCACTATAGAATAATCTTCCTCCCAACACCGAATAATAGGTATGGGTCGGAGCCTCACCCGTTGGCACGTTTATCTCGGCATAAATCCAGTCCGCCGGTTCTTTTAAAACGTAATCTAATGTCAGATAAGCTGCTCCGCGTTTTTTAGAGCCTTGCGTTAGCGGACGCGTACGGTCCAGATCAGCCTGCGTGACTAGCTTAAGAGGCGGATGAATGCCCCCCTGAAAGGTGGTTCCGGTCACCGCCATTTCAGTCGTTACTACTTCCCACTGTAAGTCAGGGTCCATCCAGAGTTTACCCGGCCCTACCAAACCCGCTCCTACTTCTATTCGCGTGGTTTGCGATGGAATATCCAGCCCAATCTTATATTTTTCCAAATCCAGCGATCCTTTTATGCCTCGCTTCTGCATGTTATCAAAAGCGACCGGATAACTCCCAGCTTCAGCCCGGAAGCACAGTCCGGCCCATTGCTGGACATCCTCCACTTTGAGATAACCCGTAAGACGAACGCGTTTGCCCGCCAGCTTTTTCACGTTAATGGCTTTCAATACATAGCCAAACCCATTAGGTCGTTTGGTATTGGATTCAATCCGGAGTGACGCCTGTTCACCATGCCGTTGATTTTCATCCTCAGTGAGTTGATACTCGCCGGGATGGCATTCGTAGGTAAGCCCTTCCGGCGGTATAGTAAATGTACCAAGCATCAAAGGCAGGCACAGTACGCTCCAAAACACGATTTTGAAAGGCATTTCAGTAGAGGTTAAGTCTGGCAGATGCGGCTACTGTACCCAAGGTTGCTTTGGTTTGACCTTAGCTGAGTAGAAAAGGCTGGTGGAATCAGGAATATTATTGCTAGACAAAGCGAGTACATGATGGCACCTTTAACAATCTCAGCGAAACGAAACCTAGAAGACGCCTAGCTTAGCTCCTGTTTTTACAAAAGAACCTCCTGCCGTAGTTTTTCAACCACATCAGGAGGTTCTTTCCCCTACGCTACGGTTGGGGCGGGTTTACTTTTTAATCGTATCACATACCATCGGTCCGCATCGCGTATACCAGTTTTACGTGACGATAAGCGTTAATCTCCGACCATTCATTATCGTAATTCAGTCCATACGGCCAGAAGTGACTTCCGCCGGTATTGATGACGGCATTCGCTCCATCGAAAGTTTTAATGGTGGAGACGGCATTCGCTCCCGTGAAAGGCCCCGTAGACGTGTTGGCATACCAGCCCCCCGAGATGCCTACACCCCAGGTATGTCCGATTTCGTGCATGGCCGTACGCGTGTTTTGATAACTAGGATTACCCCCGAAGCGAATGTTTCCGTTGGTACTACCGTCGGCGGTCTGTACACCGGTGTTATACTCAACGGTCAGGGTTCTGGCGGGCCAATTGGCAAAACGGTTATAGCGGGCACAGGCGTCATTCATAGCACTGGTAATCCGGGCCCGTACATCATCGGGTACGTTAGACGTCGTTAAAACCCAGCCTAACTGCCCCGCTTCCTGGGCTTTAATCAAGGCCCACTGCTGGTTTTCTCCACCCCAATACCCCCATTGTTTGATCTCGGCCAGATCGTCGATCGACTGGTTGAATACATCCAGATCTTTGCCACTGTTCCGATTGATAATGCGATAATAACCATCCCCTAAGGCCAAAAATTGCCATTGCTGCTGGTTGGCTCCGGTGTAATTGGCGATACTAACGTCCCCCCCATCGGCCGTTGAACCTTGTACCACTTCCAACGCACGTTGACTTTGCACCCCTACAATGGAATAAAATCCACCCGAAAGCTGGGTCAGCGTCCATTCCTGATTACTGGCTCCGGTTCCGCCGTACTGGACAATATTAGAACCTGAAGCCGTCTGTAAACCTTCCACATCCAGCATTTTTCCGCTGCGTCGATTCACAATGAAAAACCGACCATTCGCAGCGGTTTGCAAGCTTTCCGAGGCAGGAATGCGAGCCCCTTTAGAGCTGACTACAACTTTAGATTCAGGTTTGGGTTGGGTTAAGTTTTCTTTTTGGCAACTGGTTACCAAAGCCAGGACCGCCAGAGCGAGTCCTTTTAAACTTACTTGCGTTTTCATAGTAATAGAGTTGATTGACATGTGGTGTACATACCCATGCTTATGTACAACGTTTGGGGTGAACAAGAGAGCATGAGAAAAGCAGTGAGTAAGCGGCTTTCTCCTGTAGGCCTTACTCCCTAACGAGGGATGAAGCAGGAAGGGCGGAAGTAGTGCATCTGAAGTGATTCCATCTCGTTAGTTTTGGCGGTGAACACGATGAACAGATTTGTACTTATTGAAAACCCGCCGTACCTAAAAGCGTAAGCGGGAAGCAGTCTGATGAAAAAGTTTTAGTGAAGAAATGGGGTGACTAATTTCTTCAAGGACGCTTTACGACATCAGGCCTGCGTTTGATGCTCCTATGCAATTACCCTTACTGATATACTCTATTAATTCTAGTTTTTTATAAAAAAATACAAAAAACCATTATCGTAAGGTAAGACAAGGCTTATCCGGTTGGAATAGGAACGGCACAGATCTATGGTTTGCTGATTCGTATGACTTATCCGATTACTGCCTAGGATTGCCAAACCCACTTTTAGCAGCTGGTTGGTCTGACCATCAGAATTGGTATTTTTGTGGGTCAAACTTTAGGCAATGCAGCGAATCATCATCTCAGGAGGACCCGGAGCCGGTAAGAGTACCTTACTTGAAGCATTACAGGACCGGGGGTATCCTACTTCGGCCGAAGTATCGCGACTCCTGATTCAGGAACAGGTACAGCGGGGTTCCAAGCGGGTTCCCTGGAACGATCTGAGCGGTTTTGCCGGGCTGGCTTTGGAACGAATGCAGAGAGCCTATCAACAAGCTCAGGAACCGCTGACGTTTTTCGACCGGGGCATTCCTGATATTCTGGCGTATCTACGGGTGGGCAACATTCCGGTTCCACCGGAATGGATACAGGTGGCCCATCAATACCCTTACGCTCCCTGGATGCTGATGGCTCCGCCCTGGAAAGAAATTTACGTCAACGACGCCGAACGCTGGCAGACCTTTGCCGAAGCCACACGGCTGTACGAAACTCTATCGGAGGTGTATCAGTCGCTGGGCTATCAGCTGATCGTACTTCCCCAGGTTTCTGTGGCTGAACGCGTGGCTTTTGTGGAAAGTATACTGGAACAAGGATTGCTGCCTGCTTTCACGCCGGAGTCCGGTTTTTGTCAATCAGGCAAGCTTCGTGTTAGTGACCCGACAATTTCTTCGTAGTTTTGCGGCCCCATCCAGGTAACCGTCGTGAGGCGACGGTTTGAAAAGGGAATCCGGTGCAATTCCGGAACAGTCTCCGCTGCTGTAAGTTCTGCAAGAGTTTTGAGTGTTGCGTTTAGCGTTCTGAGTTGTTGAGAATACTCCAAACACTAAACTCAAAACACTAAACTCCCAACATTTCCTAACAAGATACGCCACTGTACCCCTTGGGTATGGGAAGGGGTTGGGAAGGGAACGAGTCAGAAGACCTGCCTGAGTGGTTAACCCCCGACAGCTTTCGGAAGAAAAGCTCGTACGAATCATGATGCATCCTTTGTTTACTTTTCCGCAGAAATGTATGCGGCAATGGGCTCCACTGTTGGTAGTGGCAGCATTCACGCTGGGCTTACTGAGCCAGTGTAGTTCCACCTCTTCCGTTGCCGAACAGGGCGAAGCGGCCGTTAAACACGACTACTTTCCCGAGAAAGTCCAGATCAAACACGCCAAAGGTTTTCGGATTACCTACCGCTCGCATTACAAAGTGGTACAGATTATGAGTCCCTTTGAAAAGAGCACGGATACGGCGACCTATGTTCTCCTGCAACGCGGTACGCCCCGTCCGAAAGGGTACGAGAATAGTCAGCTCATTGAGATTCCCCTGCGTTCGCTGGTGGCAATGTCGTCCATGCATATTGGACTGGTTAGTTTTCTCGACGCCGAAGCTATTCTGGTAGGACTGGGCGATCTCAAGTACGTATCTTCCGAAAAAGTCATTTCCCGTATCAACGAAAAGAAAATTACGCAGGTGGGCAAAGATCAGACGCTCAACGAAGAAACGCTGGTCGCCATGCACCCCGATCTGGTGATGGCCGTGGGGCAACCCAATGCCCGCATGGATCGCTACCAGACGCTCAATGCCGCCGGAGTACCTGTTCTGATCAACTCCGAGTGGGTCGAAACAACACCACTGGGCCGGGCCGAATGGGTGAAGCTGCTGGCAGCCTTGCTCAACCAGGAAGAACGGGTGAATCAGCGATTTGCCGCCGTGGAAAAGGAATACAACCGCCTCAAAGCCCTGACCCGTTCGGTCAAAACACGGCCTAGTATCATTACTGGTACCAGCTACAAGGATTCCTGGTTCGTACCCAATGGCAACAGTTACATGGCTCAGTTTTTCCGCGATGCCGGAACTACTTACCACTGGAATGCCACCCGGGCCACGGGCAGTTTGCCGCTTAACTTCGAAGCCGTGTATCCTATTGGCCTACAAGCCGATTACTGGCTAAATGTAGGCATCAGCGGACGGGACACGAAAAAAGACATCCTGGCCCGCGATGTACGCTACGGGGATTTCAAAGCTTTCAAAACCGGCCAGTTGTATAACTACAGCAAGCGAACCAACGCCCGGGGATCAAACGATTACTGGGAATCGGGGGCCGTTCATCCGGAGCGGGTACTGGGCGATCTAATCAAAATTCTGCATCCCGAACTCCTGCCCGATTACGAACTGTATTACTACAAACAACTCCAATGACACCACGCCTGCGACTCGTGCTGGGTTTACTCCTGGCAGCAACGGTAGTTGGTTTTCTGGTGAACCTTACCCTGGGTTCCGTAGCCATTCCGCTTGGGGAAGTGGTACGTATCGTACTTCACCACGAATCCGAACAGACGGCCTGGCTATTTATCGTTGAAAAAATTCGTATTCCCAAGGCATGTACCGCCGTGCTGGTGGGCTGGGGATTATCCGTGAGTGGGCTGCAAATGCAAACGCTTTTTCGCAATCCGCTGGCTGGCCCCTCCGAGCTGGGCATTACTGCGGGAGCGGGTCTGGGCGTGGCGGCGGTGATGCTGGGCAGTGGAAGCGTTACCAGTCTGTACGCCATTCGGCAACTGGGGCTTTCCGGGAGCTGGCTGATTGTAGGGATGGCTTCGCTGGGTTCCGCCCTGGTACTGGGACTAGTCCTGCTCATTGCCGGACGACTTCGTGACCATGTAGTTCTGTTGCTGGTGGGGGTAATGGTCGGCACGATCACCTTTTCCGTCATTAGTATCTGGCAGTATTTCAGTCAGCCCGAACAGATTCAGGAATATTTACTCTGGACCTTTGGCTCACTGGGTAGCGTACTCGGATCACACCTGTACGTGCTCGCGGGCGTGGTCATGCTGGGGCTGGTACTGGCCTTCGCCTCTTCCAAAGCACTAAATGCTTTACTGCTGGGAGAAGCCTATGCCCGCAGTATGGGACTGACCGTTCGGCGGGCCCGTACCCTGATTATTGCCAGTACAAGTCTGCTTACGGGCAGTATCACCGCATTTTGCGGTCCAATTGGGTTCATTGGAATTGCCGTGCCGCACCTGACCCGTTCGTTGCTGGGCACCTCCAATCACCGCATTCTCATTCCGGCCAATGGCCTAATTGGCAGTCTGTTGATGTTAGGTTGCGACAGCATTGCCCAGCTTCCCGGTACGCAATCGATCTTACCCATCAATGTAGTGACGTCCTTACTGGGGGCTCCGGTGGTGATCTGGATGATTGTCAGTCGTCATAAATCCGTTTTTGTATGAGCCAGCCGCTACTAACGACCCATGACCTGCGGATTGGCTACGCGACGAAATCCGTTGCTGGACCTCTGAACCTGAGCTTGCAGCCGGGTCAGTTGGTCGGTTTGCTGGGACCTAACGGAGCGGGCAAATCGACGTTGATGCGAACCCTTTCGGGTTTACAGGCGGCCTTGAGCGGCGAAATTCACCTGAGCGGGCAAGTACTAGCCAGCTTCGCTCCTACCGATCTGGCCCGAAAACTCAGCCTGGTACTGACCGAACGCGTCGAAGCCGGACACCTGCGGGTTCGCGAACTGGTAGCTCTGGGCCGCACGCCGTACACCAACTGGCTGGGCAGTCTGACGGCGGAAGATCAGCGTAAAGTCGACTGGGCTCTGGAACTAACCGGAACCACGGCCTTTGCCGATCGACGCATTTCCCAACTCAGCGACGGCGAACGGCAGAAAGTCATGCTTGCCCGGGCACTGGCTCAGGATACCGATCTGATTTTGCTGGATGAACCCACCGCTCACCTGGATTTACCGAGCCGGGTGGAATTGATGCGACTGCTGCACGAGCTGGCCCGGCAAACGGGAAAGGCCATTCTGCTTTCCACGCACGAACTGGATCTGGCCCTACAGGCCGCCGACCAGTTGTGGCTCATGGGAACCAACGGCCGTTTTGCTCAGGGTGTACCCGAAGATTTGGTTCTTAACGGTGCGTTTGAACGGACTTTTACGGCCGCCGGTTTTGTGTTTGATCGTCTTACGGGCACTTTCCAGCTGTACCCCTCCCCTACCGGTCCTGCCGTACAACTAACGGGTGAAGTCGGTCCGCTGTTCTGGACCCGACGAGCCTTGTGGCGGGAAGGCTACCGTACGGAGCCTGGGGCTGCCCTTACCGTGGAGGTACAGTCCGATCGCTGGCTCATTGATGGAGCCATTGCGGTCACTTCCATCCAGGCATTACTTGAAGAACTTTCCAAACGGCTCAAGGGCCGATCAATCATACTATGAAAATTTACACCAAAAAAGGCGACAAAGGAACGACGGGTTTGTTCGGCGGTAGTCGCGTCGCCAAAGATGACGTCCGCGTGGAGTGCATTGGTACGCTGGATGAGGTAAACTCAACGATTGGACTATTACGCGTGAAGCTCGGGACTGAGCACGAATGGCAGGCCAATCTGCACAAAATTCAGAAGGATCTGATGGACATGATGTCGCACCTGGCCCGTCCTTCCGACGCGAAAAAAATCAATACGAATCCGCTTCCCGAAGACGGAGCCGAGTTTTGCGAAACCTGGATCGATAATCTGGAAGCGGCGATGACCTCGCCTTCCGACTACTTTCTCTTACCAGGCGGAAACGAGATTTCAGCCCTCTGTCACATGATTCGTACGCAGATGCGGCGGGGTGAGCGGCGACTGGTTTCACTCATCAAAACCGATACCATCCACGACGCTATTCCGGCCTACATCAACCGCCTGTCCGATCTGTTTTTTACACTGGCTCGGGCCGAAATGGATAAAGCCGGGGTCGCCGAAGAAAAATGGCAACTCTTTCTGTACAAACGCTTTAAGACACCCGAATGATCATTTACATCTCGGGTGGAGCCCGGAGCGGCAAAAGTCGCTACGCTCAGGATCGGGCTCTCGCTTTGTCGGAGTCGCCAGTATACGTGGCTACGGCGAAAATCTGGGACGAAGAGTTTGCCGGGCGGGTGGATCGGCACCGACGGGAACGCGGTCCGGAATGGACGACGTTTGAAGCGGAAAAAGACCTGGCTACCCTTCCCTTAGCCGGTCGGGTCGTCGTCATTGACTGCATTACGCTCTGGCTCACGAACCTGTTTCTGGCTCACGAAAACGACCTGGATCGGACACTGGCAGCGTTTCAGGCCGAGGTGAATGCTTTGGTAGAGATTCCGGCTACGTTACTGATTATTTCCAACGAAATTGGCATGGGCCTGCACGCCGATACGCCGCTTGGACGGCAATTCACGGATTTGCAGGGCTGGGCAAATCAATACGTAGCCCGTCAAGCGGAGGAAGCGATTTTTATGGTATCTGGCTTGCCCCTGCGGCTGAAGTAACAAGTCTTTTAAATGACCTGACAGAAACAAAAGGATTTCTGTCAGGTCATTTATCCGCAAAAATTTGACTCAATTCCCGATGCAGATCCTCTCCCCGTAGATCCCGGGCAATGATTTTACCCGAAGGATCGATCAAAAAGTTAGCGGGAATGGACCTGATGCCGTACTGCTTGGCCGCTGCGTTATCCCAGCCCTTTAAATCCGAAACCTGGGTCCAGGTAAGTTGATCTTTCTCAATGGCTTTCAGCCAGGCTTTCTTCTGACCCGGAAAATCGAGGGATACGCCCAGGATCGTAAAGCCTTTGGCCTTATAGGTCTGATAAGCCTTGACAACTTGCGGATTTTCCTGCCGACAGGGACCACACCAACTGGCCCAAAAATCGATTAACACGTATTGATTTTTAAAATCCGATACCTTGATGGACTTGCCTTCGGGCGTGGGCTGCTCAAAATCGGGGGCCGTACTACCCAGCTGGGTGCGGGTGGGAGCTGCCAATTGTATGGGAATATCCCTACCCAGCGGCGTTTGCTTGAGCTTTTCCGGTACTTTCTGATAGACTTTAGCGGCTCGCTCCCCCATACCCGACTGAGCGGCCACGTGGGATAAGCTAATCAGGCTGAGGTAAGCGTCGGGATGCTGGTCGGCAAAAGCCAGATGAATTTCGTAGGATTCCCGCAACAGCTCCTGCTCCCGATTTAGCAGGCTATCGTAGATGGTTTTATCCTTCAGCTTTTCCGGCGGCAGGGCCTGAGCTTGCCGAACAAAACGCTGAAAGGTTTCATCGTTGGCTTTCAATTGGCTTTGCAGCTCCCGGTGTAAGGTATTACTGGGCGAATCCTGAATGCGGATATGTTTCAGGGAATCTTTCGCTTGCAGCTGCATGGTAACGGGTTCCAGATAGAACCGCAGATAATCCATTTTTTCCCCTGCCGCCAGCTTAGTCTGGTAGGGATTCTTGTGGAGATATAGGGCTGAAAGGACCGGGTATTTCACCGTCCCCTGAAAGGTAAACCGCCCATCCTGTACCCGAGTGGAATCTACGATTTGCTGGTTCCCCTTTTCGTAAATCAAAAAAACTGTATCGCCATTTTTCAATGCATCCACCTTGCCGTTTAGGCGGAATGTAGATTGTGCGTTCAGCAAACAGGGCGACAAGGCCAGTAGGGTGCCTATAATTAATCGGAGCATAGCGGTAAATGAAAAGCCCTTTATCTGGTCAGACAAAGGGCGAGGTTTGTTAATCTTCAATCCAGGTCAGCTTATCCATAATCGGTTTACGAACGGCTGGTTTGCTCGGGGCGGTATGGTGGCCCAGGTAAAAGAGCCCGACGCACTTCTGATTTTCCGGCAGATTCAGGAAGGTTCCCAGGGCGGTCAGGTTACCCGGCGTGCTCCAGTAGCCGCCCAAGCCCATTGCTGTTACGGTTAACCATATATTCTGTACCGCACAGGCTACGGCGGCCAGTTCTTCCCACTCAGGTACTTTTTCGGGGTGTACTTCCATCACGATGGCGATGACAGCAGCCGATTTGAGGGCTTTCGAACGCGTACCTTCGTATTTGGCTTCCGAAAAGTTTTCGGGCGTTGTCTGCGAACGGTACGTTCCGCCCAGAAAATCAGCGAGTTTCGTTAAGCCATTTCCCCGGAAAATCGTAAAACGCCAGGGTTCGGTCAATCGGTGCGTGGGAGCGAAATTGGCGTTCTCCAAAATCATCTCCAGATCCTTCACCGAAATTTCCTCATCGGTATAGCTGGGCGGGAAAATACTGCGACGCGAACGGATCACTTCATTCAATACTTCTAGGGAAAGAGTCATAGCTTCAAACGTAAAGATCTGATTTGAAAGTCCCGAAGTTAGGAGGATTCCGCTGAACCCGGACAAAAATCCGTACACACTCGCCTTATCATTTGGTTACATATTCCAGTCCATTAGCCTTTTTTATAGTATATTTACTGTTTATCCCACTCCATCTTATCTTCTACGAATCGGTACGAAAACCCTTTCCGCAGGTGTATCATGAAAAGTCGGGACAATTCCACCGCACCATCCTTACTATTCCGCCACCCGGCAGATCTTCTGTCATGAAAAAAAAATGTTACCTGCTGCTATGGATACTGGCCTTTTTCTTGCCTAGTGTCTATGCTCAGCCGAAATCCGTCAAAGGTATACTCGACCTTCGGCACACGCCCCTCGAACAGTCGAAAGTTGCCCTGAACGGTGAATGGAAGTGGACTTGGGCACAACTGCGGAGGCCCGGACAAGCCGCTTCCCGTACCGAATTCACGCCTTTCCCCAGTTTATTCAATCAGTCTCACTGGCAGGGCAAACCTTTAACCGGTCAGGGTTACGCTACCTATGAACTGACCGTGCTGTTACCTGCCAGTCGCCCCCCGTTGGCCTTGTTCATGGGCGACTGTTACAGCTCTTTCCGGTTGTTCGTCAATGACGAGGAATTTATGAATAGCGGGCAGCCGGGTACGAGCCGGGCGACCACCGTACCGTTCTGGACTTCTCAGTGTCAGCTGCTACCCCGTCAAACCAGCGATACGCTACGGATTTTACTACAAGTGGCGAACTTTCATCACTCCAAGGGCGGGACCTATCAGGAAATTCAAATGGGTGATGCCCAGAAGCTTCTGCCAGAATACCGCCAGGTCAAAGCCATTGATTGGTTACTAACGGGATTTCTGCTCATGGGCGGCTTACTGTTTCTGGGCCTATTCAGGTTTGGTCAACACGATCGGGCCATTTTATACTTTGCCCTGTTTGCGTTTTGTTACAGTTACCGCATTGTCGGTACGGATTTGTACGAAATCCACGATTTATTTCCGAATGGATCCTGGAGCTTCATGCTTCATCTGGAGTATTTATCGCTGTTTCTGGGTATCGCCTTTTTTACGCAGTACACCCAGGCTCTCTACCCGCTCGATACACATCGAGTCATTATCCGGGGTATGACCGGAATTTGTTTGTTGTTTGTTCTGATTACGCTGCTGAGTTCACCCCTGATTTTCACCCAACTCATCAATCCCTTTCTGGTTTTGATGTTTATATACATTGCCTATGCCTTTTACGTGTATTCACAAGCGGCCCGGCACCGGCGTCTGGGAGCCTATTATGCCCTGATGAGCACTGGCGTGTTGATGATCGTATTTACCGTTATCAACCTTCGGTATTTTGGGCTGACTACCCCCGAGAAACAACTGCTGTTTATTGGTTATCTCTGTTTCTTTTTGCTGCAATCGCTCATTCTTTCTTTTCGCTTTGCCTTCACATTGAAACAAGCTCGGCTTCAGGCGGAGGAAGGATTACGGGTGAAAAGTGATTTTCTGAGTACCATGAGTCACGAAATCCGGACGCCGCTGAATTCCATCATTGGTATGACGCACCTGCTGCTGGGCGAACGTCCCCGCACCGATCAGCAGCAGCACCTGGATGTGATGCTTTTTTCGGCGAATAATCTGCTCAACATCATCAACGACATTCTGGATTTCAATAAAATTGAGGCGGGAAAAATTGTTTTTGAAGCCATCCCCTTTGATCCCGTTCAGATGGCCCGAAACATTGTAGCCAGCTATCGGCCTTACGCGACAGAAAAGCAGCTATCCTTGGAAATCGAAACGGATTCGACCTTGCATACACTCATCCTAGGCGATCCGACCCGTACTTCACAGGTGCTTAACAATTTAGTGCATAATGCTCTTAAGTTTACTCAAAACGGCTGGGTGCGGTTGGGCATTCGCGTACTTGAGCAATCGGATACGGAAATCTGGCTAGAATTTTCAATAGAAGATACGGGTATTGGCATAGACACCGAAAAACAGCAACTCATTTTTGAACGCTTCACCCAGGCCGACTCCTCCATGACGCGTAGCTTTGGCGGTACCGGCTTAGGGCTGGCCATTTGTAAACATCTACTCGAATTGCAGGGGGTGCCCCTGCAGTTGAGCAGTACGCCAGGCCATGGCTCCCGTTTTTACTTTCGTCAACGCTTCGCTAAAGCTGATAAACCCCTCGAAACTAGTCCAGTCGCTGTCGTGGACGAACATCCGTTACGAGGGCTAAAAATCCTGTTGGTCGACGATCAGCCCATGAATATTCTTGCTGCTCGTGGCATTTTGAAACGCTGGGGAGCTGAAGTTGTAACGGCGACCCAGGGAGAAGAAGCTCTACAAAAAGTCAAAAAAGAGCAACCCATGCTCATTCTCATGGACCTGCAAATGCCGATCATGGATGGCTACGAAGCCAGCCGACAATTACGACAAGGGGGTTATACGCTGCCCATTATCGCTTTGACGGCAAACCTGATTCCGGAGATTTCGGATAAAGTGAAGGCTTCGGGTCTGAACGACATCGTCCTGAAACCGTTCAAGCCCGAAGAATTACTACGGGTTATTCTTGATCATACGGCTTCGGTGGTACGGTAACATCGGTTTTCTGTAACGTTCGTATCGCAAAAATCACGCTGAACAAAGCAAAAATGGCACCAGCAATAAACGGAGCTCCCGGAAAATACACGGGTGCCGAAGCCTGGGTAAAGTACGAAAACAGGCTCGTCATAAACGGAGGGCCAATTATGGAAGTGACGCTCACCAGACTTGTTAGAGCCCCCTGGAGTTCACCCTGTTCATTGGCCGGTACCTGGCTCGAAATAATTCCCTGTAACGAAGGTCCGGCAATTCCGCCAAGGGCGTAGGGAATGGTGAAAACGAACATCATCCATCCTTGCGAAGCAAAAGCAAAGCAGATAAAGCCGATAATCGTACAAAGCAGCCCCACGTATACCGAACGCCGGGGGCCAATTCGCGGCGTGATCAGTCGGATCACACCCGCCTGAACAATGCCCACGCACAGACCAATACAGGCCAGCGAAAGGCCGACCCACTTTTCCGTCCACTGGAATTTTTCCATGGTAAAGTACGTCCAGGTACTCTGGGTAGCGTGCCCGGCAATGTAAATACATACCAATGAGGCCGTCAAGCTCAGAATGACCGGATACCGTCGCAGGTTAAGCAGCGAACTGACCGGATTGGCCCGTTTCCAGTCGAAAACGCGTCGGTTTTCCGGAGCCAAGGATTCAGGTAAAACAAAATAACCGTACAGGCAGTTAATCAGCGACAGTGCTGCTGCGACGAAAAAAGGTACCCGCGACCCCAAACTTCCCAGCAATCCGCCCAATGCAGGGCCCAGGATAAACCCAGCACCGAAGGCCGCACCGACTAGGCCAAAATTCTGAGCTCGTTTTTCGGGTGTACTCACGTCGGCGATGTAGGCACTGGCCGTCGTGAAGCTTGCTCCGGTAATGCCCGCCAGAATACGGCCTACAAACAGCCAGCCAATGGAAGGAGCAAAACCTTGCAGGATGTAGTCAAGGCCAAACCCCAGCAGGGACGCTAGTAATACGGGCCGTCGGCCAAAATGATCACTTAGCCCCCCGAGTACGGGAGCACAGAGAAATTGCATAATGGCGTAAGCAAAGGTCAGCCAGCCGCCGTACAGCGACGCCTGACTGATATTGCCCTGAATGAGCTCTTCAATGAGTTTAGGGAATACTGGAATAATGATTCCCAGTCCGGTAACGTCAATCAAAAGGGTAATGAAAATGAACGTCAGTGCTGCCGAAGACTTGGTCGTGGCCATGTAGGTAAGGAGTGTCGAAACTCAAAAATACAAACGTCTATTGAGGTTTGGATGATTTCCTTAAAAAGACTTAACTAGCCACCTGCTAGCAGATTAGTACGTTGAATTAGTACGATTTTTTTAGAAAATTTCGAGTAGCATTGTTCGTGACTGATGAAATCACCCCAGATTGATATAACTTCAGAAGCTCATGATTCCCTGAGTATTCCGGTTTCTTCGCCGGGGGTCGCTTTGCTTGAACCAATATACGCGGCGGAACAGCTTATGGACCTGCGGATCGTTTTTCTCAACGAAGCCGGCCGTAATCTCTTACAATCCACTTCAGAAACTTCATTCCGAGCCTACGTACCCGATCCCTTTTTCCTGAATGTTTGTCCGCAGGTCATTCATACGCGACAAGCTGTTCAGCAGCGATTACAAATTCGTCCGGAACTTTGCCTGCAAGCAGCCTTGGAGATGGTCGGTACGCAGATGCTCTGCACCTTCTGGGAAGTAACCGATACCATTCAGCGGCTACAGTCCATTCTGGATGCTTCGCCCAATAGTATCATTTCCATGAAAGCCCTTCGTCAGCAACCAGATACTCCGGAGCTGATTACGGATTTTCTGATGGAAAATGCCAATGCAACGGTAGAACGGGATCTGTATCTGAAACCGCAGGACATCATGGGAAAAACGCTGATGAGCGTTTTTCCGGGCAATAAAGAATCGGGTTTATTCGATATGTATGCCCGGGTGGCCGAAACCGGTCAGCCGGAACACGCTATTCAGTACTACCGGGATAGTAACGGACTGGAAGCGTGGTTTGAGGTATCGGCCCTGGCCCAGGGGCCCGATCAGATTACCATTACCTTTACCAACATTACCCAGAGTCAACGTAACCAGCAACAGCTTAAGCAATCGAATGAAGCCCTAGAGCAGTTTGCTTCCATCGCCAGTCACGATTTGCAGGAACCGCTGCGAAAAATCAGACACTTTGGTCATTTACTAGCTACCCAGTACCAAGCTAATTTGGGCAAAGGAACCGAATTACTTGACAAAATGCAGTCGGCTACCGACCGAATGGGTTCACTCATTAATGATCTGCTCACGTTCGCTCAGCTAAGTAACGAATCGACGTCTTTCGAGGCCGTTGATTTGAACCAAATTCTGACGGAAGTCTGCTCGGATCTGGAGGTACCCATTCGGCAACAAGAGGCTCTCATAACCATCGAGCCCCTGCCCCACCTTCAGGCGAATGCCTGGCAAATGCGGCAATTATTTCAGAACCTGCTTTCCAATGCACTGAAGTACGTTGCTCCTGGTGTTCGCCCCGTCATCCACATTCGTTCTCAAGGTCCCCAGATTTACCTGCGGGACCGGGCCGATTCGTTTTACCGGATTGAGGTATCTGATAATGGCATTGGTTTTAACGAGGAGTATCAGGAGAAAATTTTTGAAGCCTTTCAACGCCTACACTCCCGGAGCACGTATAGTGGTACGGGTTTGGGCCTGACGATTGTTCGCAACATCGTCGAAAACCACGGGGGGCGGATTCTCGCTCATAGTCAGGAAAATCAGGGATCGACCTTTCAGATTTATTTGAAAGCCTAGGCTTTATCTTTACTCAACGCAGAATGGACGACTACGATATTCAGGATTGGTCTCGCATCTTACTGGGCGATTTACCAGGTCAATTTCTGCTGGAGGTAACGTTGCGAACTCTGATCATGTTCATCGTGATTGTGGTAACTATGCGTCTGACCGGCAAGCGGGCCGTACAGCAGCTCTCCATCATTGAACTGGTGCTGGTGATTGGCCTGGGTTCGGCGGCGGGTGATCCCATGTTTTACCATGATATTGGCTTACTACCCCCCCTGGTCGTTTTTGTAGTCATTTTGTTAGCCTACCGGCTGATTACCCGCATGGCGGCGAAGTCACGAAAAGTGGAAGAACTGCTGGAAGGGCGGCCGATTCTGATCATTGAAAAAGGCCTATTTTCCATTCAGGATTTTGACAAGGAAGACGTAGGACAGGATGAATTTTTCATGGAATTACGCTTGCAGGGTATTGAGCATCTGGGTCAGATTCGCCGGGCCTATATCGAACCTAACGGTCAGGTGAGCGTCTTTTATTACGCCGATGAAGAAGTCCGCATGGGTCTTCCCATCTTACCCGAATTATTTCATCGGAAAACCGAACGTATTTCTCAAGCGGGTACCTACGCCTGTACGTTTTGTGGACAGGTGGAGGAAATAGTACCGAAAGATTCGTATCACGTCTGCCCGGTTTGTACGCACAGCGAATGGGTACAGGCTCTAAATACGCCCCGTATCACCTGAGCCCCG
>NZ_JBMDWJ010000252.1:0-6837 GCF_048595215.1 Siphonobacter sp. | reverse complement strand
TCCGAATTCCCGGGGCGAACGAACGTGGCTGGGCCGGACCTTTCTATCCCGTCGCTTGCGGGCCCAAAGTCAGAACTTAAGTCGCTTTTTTTTCAATATGCCCTACCAAAAAGCCCGGACCCCGGGCCTGGGCAGTCACGGCCGACTGAGTTCACAGGTCGTGAATAAAGTGTCGCTGAATCTACTGGGGGGATACAATGCCGGCGTACAGGGCGTCGAAATTGCGGGCGTTTTCAACATCATCAAAAACGATGTTCGATCGGTACAGTTAGCGGGTTTATTTAATCTGGTGGGAAGTAGTGTAAACGGCTTTCAGGCGGCCGGATTACTCAACTTGGCTCTGGATACGCTCCGGGGTGTACAGATCGCGGGTATTAGTAATCGCGTTCAAACCAGTCAGCGTTCCGTGCAGATTGCGGGCGTATTCAATACGGCGGATGTAACCCACGGCAGTGTTCAGCTGGCGGGGGTATTGAATCAGGCCCGGCGGGGTACTGCCAGTGTACAGATTTCCGGACTGGTGAACCACCACCGCGATACGGTAACGGGTGCCCAGGTGACCAGTCTCTACAATTACGCCCGGCACGTGAAAGGATTACAACTGGGTCTGATCAACGTTGCCGATAGCTCATCGGGTTATAGCCTGGGCCTGATCAACCTGATTCGAAACGGCAAAATGAGTTTCACAGTAGCAGCCAACGACGTGGTACCTTTCCAGCTGACCTTTAAAAGTGGTACTCACCGTCTGTATACGATTCTGCTGTTGGGCTATTCGCCCTTTACTTCGCAACCCGTATTTACGTTTGGGGCGGGGGTGGGACGAGAATTTCAGTTGGGTACTCGCTGGTCACTCGCTACGGACCTTACCTCGCAAAATCTGTATCAGGGTAATTGGGACACACTACCCATACTGGCTCGTCTGGAAACGAGCCTGCAATTCCGGATCAATCCGCACTGGACCCTTTCGGCGGGGCCTGCCTTATCCCTCACCTATGCGGATCAGCCCAGCGAAGTCTATACCTCGGCAAAGGCTTATCCCCACTGGAATTTTTCCAGCACTGCCTACGGCTGGGTAGGTTGGCAGGGCGGTGTACAAGTTAATTTTTGAGAAATATGCTTATTTTTCTATTTTACGTAATTTACTAAAAATCAGCATCTTAATGCATATTTTGACGATTTAATAAAAAGTACTTCCTAAAAAAATGAAAATAAATTTAGGGTAAGGCTAGAGCAGGTTGTCAAGGATATACAAAACGAAAGGACGTTAGCTCCGGTACCAGCTGGCAACTTTTCGTAGACGTACATTCTCATCACATCAGGCATTCATAGCTCATGAAAATTTTTTCTTACTCCGCTTCTTTCAAAAAATGGTTTACTCTCCTCTTCGCTGGACTGGCGTCGGGCGTTCAGGCTCAGGATTTACAAAAGAGTATTGCTCATATTGGTCTGGTCTATCCCTTAAGCAGTAATGGCACTCACGCCGATCGGTACTCCAACTCGTTTTCTCTGCATCTACTGGCGGGCGTTTCCGGGGCGGAGACGGGTTTCAGTATGACGGGCCTAGGCAGTGTCGTTCGACAGGATGCAAAAGGATTAATGCTATCCGGCCTTTTTAATACCATTGGCGGACGGGCTCAGGGAGCTCAGCTGTCGGGAATCCTGAACCGGGCTCAGTCGGCCCGGTCAACCCAGTTGGCGGGATTGTTGAACGTAGTCAGCCAAGAGACTCAGGGTCTGCAACTGGCGGGTGTCACCAACGTCGCCGGAACGGGTAAGGCCGTTCAGGTAGCGGGGGTGGGCAACGTATCCCGCCAGTCGGCGGTACAGGTGGCCGGGGTTTTTAACCAGTCCGAAGAGGTTCATACGCAAGTCGCTGGTTTGATCAACGTGGCCAAACGCGTCAAAGGCGTACAAATCGGAGTACTGAATATAGCCGATAGCAGTGACTATTCGATTGGGTTGATTAATCTGGTAAAAAATGGAGAGAAGAGTATTTCATTAAGTACCGATGAAACCCTGACGGGCTTCCTATCCTTCCGCTCCGGTGGACGAGTCCTATATGGATTAGTCGGACTCGGATATAATCTGAAACAGCCCCAGCAATCACTGTACGGACTAGAAGCGGGTTTGGGGGCTCACGTACTGGTGCGTGAACCATATCGGGTGAGCCTGGAAGCCGTTACGGTAACCCTCACTGACTTCAAAAAACGGGAGTATTTGCGGAACTCATTACGTATACTGTCTTCCGTTCGATTTGCCAAACAATGGGAATTTTTCCTTGGGCCCACGATCAACTACGTAGACTTCACGCGTGAAACTTCGGATGATTTACGGGGCATTTATCTCTGGAGCAAGCAGGGAACCAAGAATACGCAGGGCTTGTATCTGGGTGTAACAGCGGGGTTGCAGATTATCCTGTAGTTTTTCTTCAGTAATCGTTTGGGTTTTCATTATAGGTGATGGGTTCATGTGTAATACATACTATCACTAGTATTATAGGATTAGTATTTCGTCCCGTTGAGTTGGCTGGTTTTTTAGTCCGTATGCATTCCATGCCGGGCATCCCATGCGGGGCATCCCATGCCGGCACGCCCGCCGCTGACTTCCTCTTGCTTAGTCCAACGCATTGCCGAGGAAGAAGGCGGCTTGAGCCCCAGAATGCGATTCCCGGAATGGAATTCCGACATGGAATGTGATAGGACGGGGATCGGGTTTATGTCGCACATACAGGTATTGGGTTGTACTCTAACAACTTCAAACCATTAGCTAATGAAATGCCAGCGGATGAGAACCTCTCCTACCGCAGAGGTTCTCCAGCTACCACCCAACCGTGCTTACGGGACCAAAGTCGATCTAGGTAAGGCGGAATGCAAGGGCTACAGTAAGTAAGTTTCATGCAAAAATACAACCTGCTTTTTGATCAGATACACATGGGACCTGCGGGCTCTATTCTACATGGAAGCAGCAGCCTGTCTTCGGTAGAAACTACAGAAATTTACCGGATTCTGAGGCATTTTGCTTCAAGTTTGGGACATTCTGTGTTATTTTGGACGTTTTCTCTCATTACGTAGAGATTTACCAATCGTACCTACCATGATTATTGAACCTAAAGTACGTGGATTCATCTGTCTGACGGCCCATCCCAAAGGATGCGAGCAAAACGTTGTGAATCAGATTCAGTATATCCAGTCCAAAGGCCCGATTGAGGGGCCTAAGAAAGTGCTGGTGATCGGAGCTTCGACCGGCTTCGGGCTAGCTTCCCGCATTACCAGTGCCTTTGGCTCGCAGGCCGCTACCCTCGGTGTGTATTTCGAAAAGCCACCCCAGCCGGGCAAACCGGCTTCAGCGGGCTGGTACAATACGGCCGCCTTTGAAGCCCAGGCTCAGGAGGCAGGTCTGTACGCCAAAAGTGTGAACGGCGATGCTTTTTCCAACGAAATCAAAGAGAAAGTGATTGGCCTGATCCAAGCCGATTTAGGTCAGGTGGATCTGGTAATTTACAGCGTGGCCTCTCCCCGGCGGACGAATCCGAATACGGGTGTTACGCACAACTCCGTGCTGAAACCGATTGGCCAGTCCTTTACGAACAAAACGGTTAACTTCCACAACGGCGTCGTTTCGGAAATCAGTATCGAACCCGCTACCGAGGAAGACATCGAAAATACGGTGGCTGTCATGGGTGGTGAAGACTGGAAACTTTGGATCGAAGCCCTGAAGGCAGCAGACGTACTGGCTCCGGGTGCTCGGACGGTCGCGTATTCTTACATCGGACCAGCCCTTACCGAACCCGTCTACCGCAAAGGTACCATTGGCCGGGCCAAAGATGATTTGGAAGCAACGGCGTCCAGCATCACGGATACGCTGAAGGACCTCGATGGCAAAGCCTATGTGTCAGTCAACAAAGCCTTGGTAACGCAGGCCAGTTCGGCGATCCCCGTTATTCCGCTGTACATTTCACTGTTGTACAAGGTGATGAAAGAGCAGGGAATCCACGAAGGTTGTATCGAACAAATGCAACGCTTGTTCCAACAACGTTTGTATACCAATGGAACTGTACCTACGGACGAAAAAGGTCGTATTCGTATTGACGATTGGGAAATGCGGGAAGACGTTCAGGCTCAGGTAGCTAGTTTGTGGGCCGAAGCAACTACCGAAAGCTTACCGCAACTGGGTGATTTGGAAGGATACAAAACCGACTTCTTTAATTTGTTCGGTTTTGAAGTAGGCGGTGTTGCTTACGAAACTTCCGTGGACGAAATGGTCGAAATTCCCGGTCTGGCTTAATCGTCAGTACCCTTGTAATTATATAGAGAAACCCTGTCCAAGGCCGGAAGCTTGGGGCAGGGTTTCTTTTTTAGAATTCCCTGCATGTATTTCCGCAACACTATTAAAAAAAACCGTCAGGTAGGACCCAACGGTTTTCGTGAATTAACCCACACCTTTAACTTAATCGGTGAACAGCAAATATAGTAAGTCACGTGACATTATATACGTTTATCCAAACTTTTATTGCTGCATTTGTTCACTTTTTCCGTGCATACCGATCCAAAAACAGAATATGTGTTTTGTACCATAATTTAAAACGTAACCGTTCCCACAATTTTAGAACTGCAAAACTTAAATTAGACGCTCCTAAATGGATAGCAAAAAACTACTAATAGTGCCGTGGCTTTCTAAAAGAAATTAGTTGTAATGGGAAAAATATACGTTTTAAGTACAAAACAGGGAATAAGACTTTTGCTCAAACAATAAACCTCATCCGGAAGGCAGACGAGGTTTGATTTCAATCCAAATTAATTAAACAAATAAGTACTGCTCGTTGAAGATCTAAGTTTACGTATACTACTTTGTTTCTAATGATTACAGCTTATTCATTGTTTTGTACCAGACATTAGATCAGGTAGGTAACTGGGCAAAATAAAAACTCTACGTTACACGCTTTGCCGTAATGTATGACTCAGGTTTGATTTTACCCATACAGGTCCGACAGGAAAGGCGTTCAGCGGAATTCATTTGGAAAAGGTAACGGGTATGCCTCTTCAGGTCTTCGCAGTCACCAGACCACCAGTGTTTAATGCTATCAGCGGCTGTTTATAAAAAAAGGATTTATTACGATAGAAGGTTTCACAGTTTCAGGAATCAGGGCTTACCCACGTCCGTGATTGATAACACTTTGTACCAAAGCCATAAAAGCCTCCCATATGAGAGGCTTTTATGGCTTTCCAGCTTTCGGAAGAGGAGCACAATGACCTACATGAGATCCTTGTTTTATGATTTACCTTCGAACATCCTGACCACTGAATCACGTTTGTGCTTCCATCGGCAGACCCTTTCAGCACCCAATACGCCTGATAACTTATTACTTTTTATACCTGAAAACTAGATAGCTAACTAGCTCTGGAGCATAGGTACCGTCTTGGGTACGATAGGCTCCATTGGCTCCTAATCGCTCACATTCCTTGCGGAGCTGTTGTTTAACGTGTACATCCATACTAAGTCCGTTATTGAATCGTGGCCGAATGGTTACTACGCCAAGCGGCTCAATCTCCTGAGGTATATCTCTTTCCAATAGAAAAATCTTAAGGGGTGAATTGTCGGATTGTGATAGACTACTCACCTGAGCAAGCGTTTTTGTTCGGGAAGTAGTACAGGAGCTGAGGCCAATCGCTATACCGATTCCCAGAGCAATCCATAGTTTATAGGGCTGATTCATAGACTAGTAGTTATAGTGGACCGTATGTTTTACTTTTTTGTGGGGTTACTTCGCATGAAATGACCTTCGTAGGTTTGCTTTCGGTTCCCTAGCTGGATGGGAACACCTAAGCGTAGAGAAGTGAATAGACCCTTGGCCTGTGGATAAGGTGCCCAGGTCAATCTTTCAATCACCAGATTCTCGGTATAGAGACTTACTTTCATCCACTTACTTTGCCAGCCTAGTTCAGCAGCGAAGCCCATCTTTGCTTTTAACGATCTTGCTGAACGATCACCCCAAGCTCTATCTATCAATTCCTGGACATTGCCTGTCCCTGACAAGTCTCGCTTCCGTATATCCTCTTGAATTGCCTGAAAGTTATCCATGGTTCTGAAATGGCTAAGCCATTGTTTCGTCGAAACAGGTATGCGTAAGGAAGGATGAATGTAGAGTCGGCTGGTAGCGTTCAGTTGCCAACTTAGTTCAACGCCTATACCTGCTCGGTACCAGTCAAAGCTGGACTGATACACAACAACCTGCGGGTTATCTACTACCGGCGGGCGTGTTCGCCACCGACTGTAGGCTATACTCACGGCGGGTTGTAAACGCCATGCTTCATTGATTTCAAACGTTCGGCCCGCTTCCAGTGCAAAGGAAACGCCGTCCCACCTTACTAGCTGATTCCTTACGGTAGCCATGGCGTCCTCACCAGGCCCATAACCGGCCATTCTACCGTATTCTCCGTTAAGCTTGGTATGCCCGGTAAAGCCCTCAGCCTTTAACTTGAGCAGGTAATTCTGCGGCAGCTGGTACTGTAGCGTTACTCCGGCCATCGGCAGTATACCAGATTCTTGGGTGATCGGGCTAGAGCCAAAAGGAGACGGTGGAGCTGGCATTTTAGTCATCCAGGCCACTGATTTTAACCCTACGTACGGAATAAAAGTGAAGGGCCTATCCAACTCCTGAGCCTGCACTATTCCGGAGGTGAATATCATTATAAACAATAATAGAGCTTTCATTGAAACAATGTTAGTAGCTTGATGAAGTACCTTTGTCTTTACTGGTAAACGAAATGTACACGATAGTGTAACATTCTTCTGACTATTGATCCTGATCCTATATCCTATTTTTAAAAGGTATTGTAT
>NZ_JBMDWJ010000251.1:0-5944 GCF_048595215.1 Siphonobacter sp. | reverse complement strand
CGAACTCGTTCATTCAAATCCAAAAGCCGACTACTGTGAGTGAAAAAAAACTTTTTTTCATAAAATTTTAAAAAGGGAATACGAGCCAACGTATACAAAGGGAAACTATTAGTGTAGTCGTTTATCGACCGCATAGGCATTATGCGTATCCGCAAAAACCAGCAGAATACAGCAATAGGCCGCGTGAATGAGCTGGCTGGGAATGGCCCCCCAGTCTTCAATCATCGACGAGCCAAAAATCAATAAAATCATCACTACCGCACCTGCCACTAAAGCCTGACGCGTCATCCAGCCGATCAACAGCAACACCCCTACTAACAACTCAGCCACTGGCAACGCGTAGCTAAAGGGCAGCACCAGTACTTCGGGTAACATGGAATCTTTAAATTTCCCCAGCATCCAGGCACTGAAACCGTTTAATTTAGGTATTCGTACTAATCCATGGCCCAGCATACTCATGGCCAGGGCCAGACGAGCCAGTACAAAAGCAAGGGTCTGATTCATAGATAGAAACAGTCAGTAGGATAGATTGATAATTACGATACAAAGTTCAGTAAATGATTCCAGTTAAATTAAAAAAGTACAAAAAACGTTTCCAAGTCTATAAATATTCTAATTAATTGGTTCGTCAATCCAATTGACTTCCGTTGGAATTAAAATAAGCCGGGTGTACGAACACATTCATTCTTTTTTTCAGGCACGTTCGGCTCATTAACCTTTTCTGTCATGTCATTTTCTCGCGTACAGGATAGTCACCATCCTCAATTTTTACAAATCTGGAAGCTACTAGAAACAGCCTTCCATCCAGTCGAACGTCGCTCGCTGGCGTCCTTAAAACAAGTCGTACAAGAAGAGCAAATGCACCTGCTCATTTGGGGAGAATCGGTACAGGCAGTAGCCGTATTGTGGAAATTCGGGGAATTTGATTTTCTGGAATACCTAGCGGTCGCTCCCAGCCTGCGGGGTCAGGGTTTGGGTACTACGCTGATGCAGGCCTTACTGGCATCGCAGGAAAAGCCTTTCCTACTGGAAGTACAACCGGGTACGGACGCTCCAAATCAGGCCCGAATCCGTTTTTACCAGCGGCTGGGCCTGCACCTCAATACGCACACGTATTTTCAGCCTCCGTACCAGAGAGGCGGGGAAACCTTCCCCCTACAGATCATGTCGGCCCCTCAACTACTCAATGAGGCTGATTTTCTGGCGTATACCTTGCTTATTAAAAATAAAGTCTACGAGCAATGGTATGAAGCTTAGTAGGCCGAAAACAAAAATTGCCAGCAAGGGCTGGCAATTCTTTAGAAGCACGAATCTTCGTATTTTACTTTTTTCCTAACAAGCGGTAGGTCAGGCCTGCGGCGAGTCCTCCGGCCAGATACCAGCCGATCGTCATGAGCTGCGTGGCAGTAGTACGGTTGCTGGGTTTTTCGCCCAATCCCAGCGGACCCGGCAAAAAGACGGCTCCTAACCCGGCGGCTAAGCCCAAAATGGCTCCGTTCCGAACACCATTTTTGGGTGAATCCAGACTAACAAGTCCGTAATAGGTAGCATTGGAAGCAATATCTCCTGCCAAAGATGCTTTGTGAAGCGTTTCCTCGGAAGGCGAAATGCCCGAAGGCAAAAGTTTAGACAGGGCCCGTTTGCCCAGTATATCAATACGTGGAGCATTGGGAACGGTTTTACGAGCGGTTTCGTGTAGGAGTGTGAGGGTACAGGCTCCCACAAACCCACTGGTTGTTGCTGCTAAAGAATCCATAGGTTGTTTAGTCGTTTTGTGCCAGTAGTGTAAATAATGTATGCCAGTATTCGCTAGCTATTCAGACAACCGGCATTGGTTTTACGTAGGTAAGGCATCCGTTTGTTTCAACAATCGAGTAGCTTTACAGTTCTAAATTCTTAAACCTCTATTTTTCTTTCGTAACCGTATGAAAAAACAACTGCTAGGCCTGGCGATACTCGTCGGCCTAAGTACGGCCTTTACGCCTCCCAAACCCAAATGGATTTCATTGTTTGATGGGAAAACCCTTAATGGCTGGAAAGTCGGCAAAAATGCCGAAACCTTTCACGTCGAAGACGGCACCATCAAAGTAGCTGGTCCGGTAGCTCACCTTTTCTACGAAGGCCCTGAACAACCCTTTAAAAATTTTGAATTCAAAGCCAAAGTAAAAACGATGCCGGGTTCCAATTCCGGTATCTACTTTCATACGGAGTATCAGGAATCGGGCTGGCCAGCTAAAGGATACGAAGTGCAGGTCAACAATTCACACACCGACTGGAAACGCACGGGTAGTTTGTACAACGTACAGGATGTGAAGGAAGTGTACGTCAAAGATGGGGAGTGGTATACCGAACAAATTACCGTACAGGGCAAACACGTGACCATCAAGATTAACGATAAAACGGTTGTTGATTATACCGAGCCCGATAATGCCGATCGCCCCGCCGACATGAAAGGCCGGGTGATTAGTTCGGGGACATTTGCCTTACAGGGCCATGATCCGAAGAGTGTAGTATATTTTAAAGATATTCAGGTACGTCGTTTACCCGACTGATAGCTGTTTAAGTCCAGTTACTGAGATACATAAATTTTTAATTGCTAGAAATTTATGTATCTCATTTTTATACTTTAACGTTATAAGCTTACCGACGCTACGTTATACTAATTATGCATTACTCTCTATCTATTTTGCTTGTCACGGCCTTATCTTTCGAGTAAATTGCTTCCTATTCCCTTACCCAATACGCTATACGCTTTGTAAATTTTCTATGCGAATTACCTTATTTACCTTGTTGCTTCTGGGGTTTATGTATCCAGCCCATGCCCAAACCTATCAGTTTACCCGCAATGATACCCTTCGTGGTACCGTCACCCCTGAACGTTCCTGGTGGGACCTTAATTTTTACCGCTTAGACGTTCGTTTCAATCCTGCCGATAGCTCCATCAAGGGCAGTAATCAAGTTTTTTATCGGGTATTGAAACCCGCCCAGGTACTGCAAATTGACCTTCAGCGGGCGATGACCATTACTCGGGTCGAACAGGACGGAAAGCCCCTCTCCTGCCGTCAGGATGGTGATGCTTACTTTATCGAATTAACCAAGCCGCAGGTGGCCAATCGTATGGAATCCATTACGGTCTATTACGAAGGCAAGCCCCGGGTAGCCCGTAATGCACCCTGGGATGGCGGTTTTGTTTTTTCGAAAGACAAAGCCGGTCAGCCGTACATTGCGACGGCTTGTCAGGGATTGGGAGCCAGTTCGTGGTGGCCCAACAAAGATCACCCCTACGATGAACCGGATAGTATGAACATTAACATCACGGTTCCTCAGCCTTTGATGGATGTTTCGAATGGTAGGTTAAGACGAGTAGTCGATAACCCCGATCATACCCGCACCTTCGAATGGGCTGTCGTTAATCCCATTAACAACTACGGTGTTAATTTGAATGTGGCCAATTACAGCCATTGGTCCGATACATATCAGGGTTTGAAAGGGCCGCTAGCTCTGAACTTTTACGTGTTACCGGAACATTTAGAGGCCGCTAAGAAGCAATTTCAGCAGGTTCCACTCATGCTGAAAGCCTTTGAATACTGGTTTGGCCCCTATCCTTTTTACGAAGACGGGTACAAACTCGAGGAAGTACCGTACTTGGGTATGGAACACCAGAGTTCGGTCACGTACGGAAATGGTTTTAAGAACGGTTACCTGGGTCGCGATTTGTCGGGTACGGGCTGGGGTTCCAAGTGGGACTTCATCATCGTACACGAGTCGGGGCACGAGTGGTTTGCCAATAGTATTACCAATTACGACGTAGCCGACATGTGGATTCATGAAAGTTTTACCAACTATTCTGAATCGCTATTTATTGAGTACTATCACGGCAAAGAAGCCGCCGCCGCCTACATCATTGGCTGCCGAAAACTGATCCGAAATGATAAGCCGGTGGTGGGTACGTATAATGTGAACCATTCCGGTTCGGGGGACATGTACTACAAGGGCGGAAGCCTGCTACATACGATTCGTCAGATCGTTAACAACGATGAACGCTGGCATGAGATGTTGCTGGGCCTGAATAAAACGTTTTACCACAAAACCGTAACGGGTGCTCAGGTGGAAGCGTTCGTGGGTCAATCGCTGGGTTTGAATTTAACCAAAGTGTTTGATCAGTACCTCCGCGACATCCGTGTCCCGACGCTGGTGTACCGCATGAAAGATCGCCAATTGGAATACCGTTGGGAAGATTGCGTAGCCGGTTTTGACATGCCCGTGAAGGTGAAACTCGGCGAAACGGACACCTTACTGAAGCCCACTACGAACTGGCAACAGCTAAAAGTAAAGAACGCTACGTCTCTTTCCGTCGATCCTAATTTCTACGTAAAAAGCAAAGTACTGACGGTAAAGTAATAGCTCAAGCACGATGAGCTTTGGATGCATCTTTCTAAAACATCATTCACTCAGCAAAAAGACCCGAAAGGTGGATCCTTTTCGGGTCTTTTTATGCAGTAACCAAGCCTAAAATCAGTTGTTGAACATTCCTTTTAGTAGTTATTCGACAATTGTACTCCCTTAATCTTTCTTCTCTCCTTTTTCCTTGGGAAGGCGATTTTTTGCTTTTAAAGCTTCATGTAGTAAGTATTCAATTTGTCCATTCAGACTGCGAAATTCATCGTCGGCCCAGCGTTGTAGGGCCTCCAGTTCATTCGGAGCCATTCGCAGTACAAATGCTTTCTTCGCTTCTTTTTCCTTTGCCATGTTATCATTCTGGGAAAACCTACCCTCCTTGCCTTAAATGCTATCCGCATTAATGATACAAGGTACCCGCATTGATCACCGGATTTGCCGACTTGTCCGAGCACAACACCACCAGCAAATTACTGACCATGGCGGCTTTTTTCTCTTCATCGAGCATGACGATCTGATCTTCGGTCAGGCGTTTTAGGGCCAAATCTACCATTCCTACGGCACCTTCCACAATTTTCGTACGGGCAGCGACCATCGCCGTTGCCTGTTGCCGCTGTAACATGGCGTGGGCAATCTCTTCGGCGTAAGCCAGGTGCGTAATGCGGGCTTCCAGTACCCGTACGCCCGCCCGGGCCAGCCGTTCGCGGAGTTCAGCTTCCAATTTTTCGTTAATTAGATCGCCACCCGAGCGAAGTGTAATATCCTGTTGGTCTTCGTCGAAATGGTCGTACGCGTAACTACCCGCCAGATGACGCAGGGCCGTATCACTTTGCAATTTTACGTACTGTTCGTAATTCTCGACTTCGAACTTAGCCTGTACTGCGTTTGCCACCTGCCAAACGACTACAGCTCCGATTACAATGGGGTTACCCAGATGGTCGTTTACTTTGATTTTATCGCCTTCCAAACTACGAGCCCGCAGCGAAATCTTAATTTTTGTGTACAGTGGATTCGACCATTTAAAGCCTGATTCCTTGACTGTACCTACGTAATTCCCGAACAAAACCAGCAGTTTCGCCTCATTGGGGTTTACGATAAAGAATCCCGGCGATAAAAGAACCGCCAGAATCAACGCTCCAACACCCAGGACCTCATTCGTTCGCATGAATACCAGAAATGCCCCCACCAGGAGCAGTACTACCAGAGCCATGATTGCCCCAGACAACGGTCGTATAATTTTTTCTTCCATAGTAAATTGATATTAAAATGATATTACAATACTAGCATCTATTTGGCAGAACTAAAAGTCTACTGATCGCAAAAGGATTAATGGTAAATGCTTGGGAAGAATTCGTTGAAACGGCCTATGAACGGTAAAGTAAAACTCCTTATTTTCCAACAGTATGACTGTACCGACGTTTGGTACTTTGCGTAAGGGGTACCTCTGGCGTTGTACTCGTATAGTTTTTTAAGTACGTTTGAAATGAATTAGCGGAGTAAAGTGTTATCAGGAAATAAAGTCTTTTCATTAGTAAGCTGTACGTTG
>NZ_JBMDWJ010000250.1:0-3812 GCF_048595215.1 Siphonobacter sp. | reverse complement strand
CTTTGTTTTTGCTGAATCCGGACGTGTTTCTGGAAGTACTGGCTATTCCCATCTGGTTAGTGTATTACGCCATGTACCCGCTGGTATTCGCGATTGTGTCGGCTTCCCGGTGGTTTATTGTCAACGTATTACGACTGAATTACTCAGAAGTGAAGCCCATCTTTGGCGTAACGGATTTATCTAATTACCTGGAAAATATCAATGTTCCCGAAGGTAAAAAGGAAGAAGTAGCCGATGTAGATACGAAAATCTTCAATAATGCTCTGGAGTTCCGGCAGGTGAAAGTTCGGGACTGTATGATTCCCCGTACGGAAATCGTAGCCGTGGATATTGAAGAAGGCATGAAGGGCCTGAAAAAGATGTTACAACAAAGCGGCCATTCGAAGATTCTGGTGTACCGCGAAACGATTGAAGACGTTGTTGGATACTGCCACGGGCTGGCGTTATTTAAGAAACCCAAGGATATTGAAAGTATACTGAATCCGATTTTGATTGTACCGGAAGCGATGTCGGCTCAGGATCTGATGATCAAGTTTACGCAGGAACGCAAAAGTGTGGCTCTGGTCGTAGACGAGTTTGGTGGTACTTCGGGGCTGGTGAGTCTGGAAGATATTATCGAGCAGATTTTCGGTGATATTCAGGACGAATACGATGACTCGGAAGATTGGGTAGAGAAGAAAATCGATGATCGCACGTACCTGCTTTCGGCCCGTCACGAAATCGATTACCTCAATGATAAGTACGGCTGGAATTTTCCCGAGGGCGATTATGATACGTTGGGTGGCCTGATCATTACAATAAACGAAGACTTGCCCCAGACAAACGAGGTAGTGATTTTGTACCCGTTCCAGTTCCAGATCATGGAAATGAAAGATGCCCGAATCGATACCGTGAAACTAACCATTACCGGAGCGATTCCAGAGGAGCGAAAGCCTTCCAAGGAAATCCGGCATTAAGGTGGGTTTGAAGGTAGTTGGAAACGTTTGAAGGTATGAATTACTGTTCTCTAATTCGATACTGTTGCGGCTGTTTGAAAGGGTTTGGCGAGGATTGGGGGATGAATAAATCCGATGACAGTTTTGGTTCCGTCTAGATTTACTGGTAGGCCAGGGGTTTCACCCCTGGCTATTTTTATTGAACCCCTTCGGGGTTGCTCCTGGATAGAACTGAATGCGATGGGAGAAAAAGGCTATCAGGGGGATGATTACAAAGGCAGTTGGAAACTGCCCCATAAGGGGTACAAGTTTGGAAACTTGCACCAGTGAGCCTACTGAGTGGGGACTCGTTAACCCCGGAGGGGTTCAATATCATTAGCCCCGTATGCAATGCGGGGAAACGATTCGCGAGGAAATGCTTATCAAGGCAGTTGGAAACTGCCCCATGGTGGGTACAAGTTTGGAAACTTGCACCAGTGATTCAATACCAAGAACCCCGTATGCAATGCGGGGCCAACCACCCAATTATACCTTCAAACCTTGTTAAACCTCTTTCAAACTCCTAAACCAAACCTCTTACAACAACCAGAACGGAAGTAGGAAAATCCCATCGCCGATCCAGCGATAGCGTTCATTGGTGAGATAAAACGGATAATCGCGGCGAATTTCAATGAGTACCAAACTCATGAATAGTTCGGTAAAGGCAAACCGACGCTGGTAAGGAAGTACTTCCGTAAAACTGATGGACAGAAAAAGTACCGTAATGCCTCCAATAATCAGGTACATCAGTAAATCCGGAATTCCGTCGCGGAGTAGACTGGCTAAATTGGAGGCGTAAAGTTTTCCCGACTGCGTCTCCATCCAGGAAAACAAGATCAGATTCTGAAAAGCAATCAGAGCGAACATCACCGCCATAGCCTGATCCTGCCAGGGGATGAGTCGCTGTTGCGTAAACGCCACGCCCCAAACTCCAGCTGCGTAGACGCAGGCCGTGATGGGTTCCTTCAGCAGATACATTTTACTTTTCGGAGCCAGTTTGTTGACCATGAACAGGTACAGACCGACCACCACACTTAAAATAAGGCCGAAACGGATCAGCGGAAAGGGAAGAAACAAAGTCAAGATTCCAGCCAGTACGGCCACCCCTGCCGCTACTTTCCAGAACAGGTCGGCATGCTGGGCGTGAAACTGATGACGGGGCGTCGCCGGAATGGGTTTCTTGCGAATATCAAGCAGCCGATCTACCGTATAAATCAGCCACACCGTAAGCGTCAGTACTGCAATGGCTGTATAATTAATCTCACCCTTGCCGTCCGGCAGCCGACTGGCAGCGGCGGCACAAAGGGCTGCCCCCGCCGCTACATCGAGGTTAAGCCAGTGAAGTTGTTGTAATACTGATCGCACTCCCAAAACTAAAATCTTTAATAAACCCCAAAAGTAGGAAGTCTTTTCAAGGCGAAAGCGGAAATCACACAGATATGTTTAGAAGTTGGCCACCGAAATCTAATTATAATCATACATTAAGTTTTTGAAGGCTTCGTAAAAACGAAGGAGACGTAGCTTAGGCTACGCCTCCTTCCGGACTATTCAGGCATGGGACAATCGGTGCTGGCTAGTTACTGGCCAGTTGTACCTTCAGACTGGTACCATTCGCAATTTCTTCGCTGGCTCGTTTCAGGACCGTATCGCCGGGTTTAAGATCGCCAAAAACCTGGGTTTGCCCGACGGCTTCATCGCCTTTCTGTACCGTCACGTGAACGGCTTTCCCGTTTTCTACTTTAATTACAAACGTACGATCCATGGTACTGACAATGGCCGTTTTGGGGACGTACATGCTGCCTTCCGTGGAATGAACGGGTAACCGGGCCGAGGCGAACATACCCGGTTTCAGCTTTTCGTTAGTATTCTGAATATCAATTTCAATCAGCTCCGAGCGGGTTTCCGGGCGTACGGTATTCGATACCCGATTGATTTTTCCCGTAAAGGTCTGATTGGGAAAACTTCGCACGCTGAACTGAACCGTATTGCCTTTGTAGTTATTGTTGAGGTACGCTTCCGGAACCGCTACCCGTAACCTGAGTCGGTCCAGCTGCCGGATTTTCAACATGGGAATACTGTTCTGTCCACCGGGACCCACGAACGCTCCGGGAGACAGACGACGATCCGTAATCACGCCCGTGAACGGAGCCGTAATTTTAAGATAACTAACCAATTGCTGCACGGACGTATAGTGAGCATTGGCAGCTACTACGGCCAGACTATCCGAAATTGCTTTGGTACGGGATGCATCCAGATCGACGGGGGAGATGGCTCCCGTCGTTCGGTTGGCCCGTAGTACCCGCTGGTAGGTAGCTTTGCTGGCTTCGTGTACGGCTTCGGCGGCTTTTACTTTGGAATAGGCTTCAGTTAAGTTAGCCGTTAGCTCTGGAGCTTCCAGTTCCGCCAGTACCTGTCCTTTTTTTACTTTATCGCCAATATCCGCGTGGAGCGAACGCACGTAACTGCTTACGCGGGGATACAGGTCAGTTTCGTAGTAACTTTCCAGCTCTCCCGGCAAATTCAGCTCGCGGGTAGGGCGTGAGGCCGCAATTTTTACGGCTTCGTAGCGAATATCCGGATCCTGGGCCGGGTCCGTAGCCACGGTTTCGTTCGAGGCTGAATGACAGCTGCTCAGGAACGCAACGAAGCTCGCTACCGTCAGGATTCGTATTAAAGCGTTGGTATGCATGCTAGTAGGAGGAATAAGCCTAGGCGATTTCATTTTCAAGTACAGGAGTTCCATCGTATACCGCACTGGTCGGATCGTCGGGATCGAGGGAGGGAGAAATAAGTGATGTTTTTCGTTGGATGGCCGCAAAAACCAGGGGTAAAATGAGC
>NZ_JBMDWJ010000249.1:0-15088 GCF_048595215.1 Siphonobacter sp. | reverse complement strand
TAGCCCTGATAAGTCAGGTACTCATCGCTTTGACCTTTTTAGTGGTAGCCTTGAATGGATGGCTGACGCTGTCCATTACGCTTGTTTTTCTATTCCTGTTTCTAAGCTGTATTGGGTTTACGAATCCCAATGCTTCCGCCTTGTCGTTAGCCCCTTTCGCTAAAAATGCGGGTAGTGCCTCGGCGTTGATGGGAGCCGTACAAATGGGTATGGGAACTCTGATCTCGGTGCTGATGAGTCAGTTTGAAGAACCCTCAGCCTTACCGATGGTGGCTGCCATGGCGGGTTCTGCCAGTCTCGCCCTGCTTGTGTTACTGGTGGGTAAGAAAACCATTAAACAGCAAGTAGAAGTGCAACAGGACGCGGAAGCAGCGTTCTTACATTAACCTCGACTCTCGTTTTACGTATCAGAGGGCTAGTGTGGTGTTCATCTTTAAAACGTTTTCATGCAAAAATCCGAACTCAAAGGGCATCTGGACCTGATAGTAATTGACTCAGAAGATAACGCTGAAGAGGAACGCACGCACGGGCTACAGATCCTGATTCATGGAGATTCAGCGGGCTTGAAATCGTTGGGTCAACTCCTGCTTCAGTTGGCCGAATTGGATCAGAAACAGGAGAGCGGCCTTCCCGTGGGAGCCAGAACACACCTGCACCTACTTCCTAACGTCGATCTAAGTAAAAGCTCCTCGGAGGTGATTATAGGCAGGCTCGATGCTAAGGGTACGGGTGAATTTTATGCCCGGTATGCCTCAAAAGATCAATAAATGTTTTTCATCCATTGGCAACGCTCTGCTCCCTTGCCGTAAAGAATGGTTGATCCTTGTCACTGCACACGATGAAAGCTGAACCTAAGGTCGAGCGATTACAGCCGCTGGATTTAAAGCTAAAGGGCTTTAGCATGTACGAGGTGCATCCGTCTTCACCGGGGATACCTGACTATTTGCGTCGAGACTTTTATAAAATATGCCTTTTCAGTGGGGATAGTCTCGTGCATTACGCTGACAAAACCTTGTTCGTCCGGCAGCATAGTTTATTTTTCGCTACCCCACAAATCCCGTATTCCTGGGAGGTTGAATCCGCTCAGTACACGAGCTTTACCTGTTTGTTTACTGAGGATTTTATTAAAGGCAGTGATCGGAGTAAAAGTCTTCAGGAATCGCCCTTCTTTAAAGTGGGTGGTACCCCTTTGTTTTCGCTCGACGATCATGCCTATACGCGGGTAAAAGGCCTTTTTCAGCAAATGCTGGAAGAGCAGGATTCCAGCTATGTATACCAGGATGAGTTGATCCGTAACTACCTAAATCTGATCGTCCATCAGGCTCATAAACTACAACCTGCTCCCGGCAGTACAGTAGCCGGAAACGCCGCTTCCCGGATTTCTACTTTATTTCTGGACTTACTCGAACGGCAGTTTCCCATCGATAGCCGACACCAGCGACTCTTACTTAAGAATCCGCAGGATTTCGCTCAGCGACTCAATATTCACGTCAATCATCTGAATCGCTCCGTTAAGCAAATCACGGGCCAATCCACCCGGGATCACATTGCCGAGCGAATCCTTGCCGAAGCCCGGGCCTTACTGCTGCACACGGATTGGCCTATTGCCGACATTGCCTTTACTCTGGGCTTTGATTACGCCAATTACTTCATTCAATATTTTAAGCGAATGCAGGGCGTCACGCCGCATGCGTTTCGAACGTCCGCCATGGTTTGATTTGTATCGTTTTCTGTTTGTTATCCTTCTTTTTAGGGTTTTTCGATTGGTGAACTTTGCCCGTCTATTGACAGCTAATGCAAACCGATCATGATTCAGGAAGTAACATTTAAACACAAAACCTGGCAAATAGCGGGCCATCTTCACGTGCCCGAAGCTTTTGATGAACGTCAGTCGTATGCGGCTATCGTTTGTGTCCACCCCGGCAGTAGCGTAAAGGAGCAAACTGCGGGTCTTTACGCGGCCAAACTAGCTCAGGCGGGATTCATCGCTCTAGCCTTTGATGCCTCTTTTCAGGGGGCAAGTGGTGGCGAACCCCGCCACCTGGAGGATCCGGCTACCCGGGTGGAGGACATTCGCTGTGCAGTCGATTATCTCACCACGCTTGCCTTCGTTGATCGCAATCGGATTGGAATTCTAGGCATCTGTGCGGGTGGTACGTACGCAGCGAATGCCGCATTAACGGAACGCAGGTTCAAGGCCGTGGGAGTCGTCGTTCCGGGTAATTTCGCCCGGGTGTATCACGAACAGGGGAATGCGATTGAGATTCTTGAAGCCGTAAGCCAGCAAAGAACGGCGGAAGCCAACGGAGCAGATGCCTTGATTACTCCTTGGATTCCCAACACGCCCGAAGAAGCCCAACAAACCGGAGCCACGGAGATGGATCTACTCCAGGCGGTGGACTATTACCGGACGCCCCGCGGACAACATCCGAACTCGGACAATAAACTTCTGTATACAGGGATCAGCCTAGCCGTTGTTTTTGATGCCTTCCACTTAGCCGATCAGTTGTTGACGCAGCCTTTATGCATCGTGGTGGGTGACAAAGTCGGTGGCTTTGGCTCGTATCGGGACGGTTTTGAACTGTACAATAAAGCGGCCTCTACTTCCAAACAGATTCATGTGGTGGCTGGTGCCAGCCATTACGATCTGTACGATGATCCTAAAGCTACGGGTGAGGCTCTTGAGCAGCTTATTCCCTTTTTCTGCGATAATTTGGTATAACTGAAAAGAAGCGAGTACGATCTTCGTGGACCGTACTCGCTTGTAAATATTCAGTATTCAAACAATTATTCGCTTAAAAAAGAAAGTACTAGCTGATTGAGTTTTTGGGCTTGCTCAAAAGGCAAATAATGCGTGGCATCCGGGAAAATTTCCAGTCGGGCGTTTTTGATCAGCTTCTGCATCAGCTGGCTATGCGATTCCAGAATGACATCGTTCTGACCTGCAATGAGTAATACGGGACTATTAATCTTCTGAAGGTCCGCTGCTGTCAAGTGCGGCTGGGTAAGCATCAGCCGAAGCAGGCGATGATCCCCGGAATCCTGCTTTACCTGGTTTTTAAACATCGTCAGTACTTCTTCTTTGATTCCGTCGGGCGAAAGATTGGCCCCAATGGCAATCAGTTTCCCTACTTTTTCGGGATAGCTCCGGGCAAAAGACAGCCCCGTATTTCCGCCATCACTCCACCCCAAGATGTGTACTTTGGGGAGGTTTAATTGAGCCATCAGTTTGGAAAGATCGCTGGCGAAGGTATCGTACGTATAGTCAGCGGAAGACCGATTCGTACTTTTTCCCTGCCCTCGCGTATCTACGGCAATCACCCGATAGCGTCTGGACAAAGCCGGAATTTGCTGGTAAAAATCGGCAATACTCCCGTTGTTCCCGTGTAATAAGACCAGTGGTTCTCCTTGACCATAGATTTCATAGTACAGCTTGGCATCTCCCAGATCCGCATAGGTACCACTGGAATCCTGTCCGTAGCGGGCCTTTCTTGCCGCTTCGTGATGTTGGTATACCTGCAGCATCGTACGGGTCATTGCGTCCGGCTCTTCTAAAGATTCGGTCGAACGGTCGGCTGGCGTTTCCGTCGTATGTTTTGCGTAACTAACGGCCACATTGGCAATAAAGGTACCGGCATGTTTTTCCCAATCCCCCTGGCTTTGATAGCGGAATAGTAAATGATTCGCGAGCGATTTTTTAGCCGATAATCCGAAGATAAACGGATCCTGAGCGGCAGCCGTATACTGAACAAGTTGCAGGGTGAAGGCGACTTTCCCCGTCCGGGTTGCTCTGAGCTGATAGCTGGAAAGGTCAATGGTTTGCCAGCCGGTGGTCGTGGTTTTGTAGAGGATCGGTGCCTGTTGTAAAGATTGGCCCGGGGTACCGTTCGAAGCCTCGTAGAGATTGAGCTTCAGGGTAATCTCGGCGTACTTTGAACTCGGCATGATGTAAAAATTGAATGCATTCAGCCAGGCCTCCGGCGGTACAGTCAGCAACATCCCCTGCTCAACGGCAGGAGCGTGCTGATCGAACATCCTCGAAAACGTAAGCATGGGACGTGACTTTTCGCCCACTACTTTCACTTTGTTTTTTTTGGCTGAAACCACCAGCGTTTGAAGTACCCGGGCATTCGGTTCTAAAACCACAACCGATTCGCGTCCGGCGGGAAAAGGGGCGATGGCCTTATCGTGGTAGCCTACGGCACTAAAAATGAGTTCAGCGTTACGTAAGGAATCAACAAGGGTAAGTTTAAAATGGCCCTGCTCATCGGCCAAGGTACCAACCGGCGTACGTCGGATCCCAATGGCACAGTACGGAATGCCCTCACCCGCCTGATTCACTACTCGACCCCTCAGATTCGTCTGAGCGAACGATGGATAACAGTACAAACTAAGGAAAAGAAGGAAGATACTATTTTTCATACCATTCATACTTGCAAGCAAACGAGTCATTACTGAAGCGTTTGGTCAACAAAAATTTCAGTAATGACTCGTTTAATGATCTACCTTCCAACTGAGTAATCCAGGAAAGCTCCTTTAGGACCAAATAAGCATTCATTAGGTGAATCAATCTACTGGAATCCTAACTCTTATTTATCACCACTTACAAACCTAACATCTACTGCTCCAGAAGCCTGCTTTCCTTTGATCATCACTTTATACTCGGCTCCTTTCTGATTTACCAGATGGATTCGCTTTTCTTCCAACGAATCAATTTTCTTACTGAAAACAACCGAGGAGGGCGACTGAATGGAAGCCTCTAATTCACCCCCGGTTTCTTTGAATTGGTACGCGAGATACGTATCATTATCCGGTACCCGGAGCGTAAAATTTTGCGTACCGTTTAGTTCTTTGAATGCTGCCTGGGTCCGTTCAGGGGTTGAAGAGCCTTGCCAGTTTTTAGTGGAAGTACAAGAATTCAATAGCAAGGCAATGGTAGTGTATACAAGAAATCGTTTCATTGCGAAGGCCGTTAAACGGGTTTAAATACGGATTCAGTTACGTTCAAGAGATGAATAACTTCCTCTTAACGTTGCATCCGCCTCTGACAGCTGCCTTGTTTTTTACGATTCCTTGCGTACCATTCCGATAAAAATTAGGCGGCGTCTTCCAACGCAAAGCAGACCATCAGGGTCTTAGAGAAAATCTTTAAACCAATGTTCCGTATGCGACTTTTTTCGACCGGCATTTTTTTATTTCTTCTGTTCGCTCTGATGGCTTGCTCAAAAGAGCAGCTGGAACCCGTAATCGTAGATCCTCCCGTTCCAATCACAGTCAAGCTAGTAGCCCGTGATACCATTCGGCAGGGAAGTTATAAGGGAGTGGGCATTCATAGTTTCGTCGATGAAGCTTATACGGTTCTTGAGCAGCATCGGCAGGAAAAGTCCGTGACGTATCTCAGTCAAGTCAATACGTATTTCTCCGATGTTACCGATCTAAAAAATCGACTTCGCCAGTTTGATTGGCTGACACTGGATGAATCATACGACACGGATTCTGGCGTACAGATTGAACTAGCCGCGGGTAAGGTCAAAAGTTTAACGCTCAATAATCGCCGCTCTTTAAGCCAATGGCCCGAGGCGATCGATTCCAAAAGTGCTCTCCAAGTGGGTGACACGCCCGAGCAACTGTACAGCAAACTGGTGGAGCTAAGCAAAAAACCGACTTATGCCCCTAAATTTCAGAAAATGGTACTTACCTCCCGGTACAGCTATGCTATCTATGACCCCGTTAAGGCCCGTTTACCCTGGACCTTGGTTTATCCAAAAGATAACCGCTCGTTTGATCAGGTACAAATTCATTTCAAGGATAAACAGGTAGCTTTTATTACCGTAGAGCGGTTTGAACCGATCTAGTCTCTCGCAAAGGTTTCGGAAGGCTATTGAAAGTCAGCCTTCCGAAACCTTTGCCTATGTTCTTGCTTACCGCCTTGAAACTGGCTATCCTAGGTGAGTAAACGTACATTATCTGCTATTCTTCAGAAAGAGGTTACCCAAAACCCCAAGCTCGTTTGGGCTAGTATTTCAACGATTGCAGCACGGGGCGTAAGAGATTTATACCTGCCTGTACGGTCTTATTCTTTCGTTAACGTAATTACTTCCGGTCCCTGCTTGAAAAGCATTTGATTTCCGATAAACTCAATGGTTATTTCTTCGGGTTCAAATCTGAATGCATGGGGGCCATAAGCTTCCAGAAAAAAGCGGGGTTGGTCCGTACCCTGAGCCGTCAGTAAGCGACCCTCTCGGCGAATAGTAAGTTTGAGCGGAATGGCTGGCGAGGCATAAACGCCCGTAAAGGATTTTAAAGCTTTAGGTGCCAAAGCTACTTCTGGACTAAAGGTGGGGTATTGTATATCTTTGCCATAAAACAGAGTCAATACCTGGACTATAAACTGATTATGAGGGTACCGTTCTCCGTTGATTACACAGGCAATGGATACACTATCCCGTTGATTGTAGCCAACCAGAGCATGCGTTCCATAGGTATCGCCCGCGTGTCCATAAAAGGTCTGGTTGTAAAAAGGAATCGCTTCCAAACCTTTTCCGGGCATGTTTCGCTGGGGATCAGGTTTCATTGATGCTACGCTCATCGGACGGAGTAGCTGATGCTGAAAAAAAGCCGTAATCAACTGGTTCAATTCGGCTGGCGTAGATGCAACATCCCCCACCCCTACGACATTGGTAAAAACAAGATCCTGCATCTTTTCCCACCGTCCCTGTTTATACTGGTACGAAGGGGCTACGTTTGATGGTTTTGCCCGGGCAGAAGCCGTATGAACCAGTCCTAAAGGCTCGGTTATTTCTTTAGCCAGTACCTGATCATACGGCTGTTGGTACTTCTTTTCGACAATTCTGGCCAGCAAATAATACCCTGAATTAGAGTACGCTACTTCTTGACCAGGCTTAAACAAACTGCCCTGCCGGATGATTTCAGCCTTGATCTGAGCCTCCGTAGCGGGTTGTTTTAGCCAAAACGGGTCTTCTTTTTTTAGTAAATAATCCCCGAGTCCGCTGGTATGTTCAAGCAACTGTTGAATCGTGATACCAGTCGCGTTAGGAATTTCCGGGAAAAACGTAGCTAGCGTGTCGGTCAGCCGTAATTCCCCCTTTTCAATTAAACGAAAAATCAGGGTAGCCGTGAGTAGCTTCGTAATGGAGCCCATCTGAAAGGTAATCGGAGCTTTCGAGACTTGATCAGAAGCCACTCCAAAGCGGCGGCTGTAGACAGGCTGTCCGTTTTTATAAATAGCTAAAGCACCCCTTCCCCGGTTATGATGCTCTATGTAATCAATAAAGGCATTTAACTTTTTTAGGTTCGATGGCTGTGCCCGAAGACATAAAGAAGTTAGTACGAAGGCAAAGATTACGATTGATTTCATAGAGAAAAAGTCACTAAAACGATAGCTGAAGCGAAGGAAGCGTTTGAATCAAAGATTCTGGAAGACCCACTTGATTCAGTAAGGATAAAGATGCTTGGGACAGCCAGGAGGTTGCGTATACGTAAAAAGTAACGCTACGGAGGATTCGCAACCTCGTTAGGATTCAGCGATGGTGACCTGTTTCTTACCTCAGTAAATTGTCTAAAGTTCAATGAGCTGAACGCATCACAGGGATTATCTCTCTTCAATACCCCTGACTTTTCGCAGCTTCAAATCAGTCCACTACTCAAATCCCGAAAAAGCATACAATCTCCCGGAATTCGTATGATAGGGGTCCAGCCACCCCAGCCCACCTTTGTAGCATCACAAAAAACAAAGAGCATGAACCAGACCATTTTAATTACCGGTGCTAGCAGCGGCTTAGGAAAAGAGACGGCTAAGTTATTTCAATCCAACGGATGGAATGTCATTGCCACCATGCGAAATCCTGAAACGGAAACTGAACTACGGGAATTGCCGAATGTATTGGTAGCGAAGCTTGATGTACTGGAGCCAGCGACCATCGAAAATGCCGTACGCGAAGGTCTGGAGCAATTTGGAACCATTGATGTACTGGTGAACAACGCGGGCTATGGAGCTTATGGTCCACTGGAATCTATCCCCCGGGATAAAGTCATTCGTCAGTTTCATACCAACGTGATTGGGCTCATTGCGGTTACGCAGGCTTTGCTACCGCATTTCCGCCGACAACAGAGCGGCCTGATCCTGAACATTTCATCTACGGGAGGGAAAATGGCTTTCCCGCTGGGCTCCCTGTACCACGGGACTAAATTTGCCGTGGAAGGTCTCTCCGAATCGCTAGTTTATGAACTGGAACCTATGGGGATACGGGTGAAACTCATTGAACCCGGTGCGATAGCGACTGATTTTACGGGCCGCTCCCTCGACCTTAGCGTGGATGAGAATCTAGCTGAGTATCAGCCTATCATTGCCAAAGCTTTAACCTCTTTTGACACCCTCTTTCAACAGGCCTCCAGTCCCGCAACGATTGCCCAGGTAGTCTACCAGGCGGCTACCGATGGCTCCGATCAGTTACGCTATTCCGCAGGGGCCGATGCAGCCGTAATGATCGATCAGCGTGGGCAGTTATCGGATGAGGACTTCCGCCGGGGAGTTGAAGTGATGTTTGGTTTATAAAGACCACTGGGTCTTCAACAAAAAAGCCGACTCTAATCATCGGCTTTTTTGTTGTACGCTTTCTGTTTATCCAATCTGCAAGGGCTGCTTCGAATCATCTTCCGTATCACTTAGCTCATCGGGTACCGGTTCGCCCTGATCTTTAATGATACGATATGCCAGTAACAGATACAGGCCGTAAATCCCGGTTATCACTACCAACGTTTCCCAACCCAGCTGAATCAGATAAGCCGCACTCCACATGAAGGTTAGCGTAATTCCGGTCAGCCATACGTACGGGCGGCGACGAGCGGCGTTTATCTTTTTCAGGCTCATCCAGGTCATAGCGGCCAGATACAGCGTCATTCCCCAAACCAGCATCCACCAGGACGTATCATTGTCATCAACGGCGGCCGTTACCCCGATCGCCATCGTACCCGTACCCAGATAAAGCGGCAGGTGCCCAAAGGAATACCGTAAGCCATTGCCTTTGAGACGACCATTAAGAAATTCTTCCTGATGGAAGAAATACCACCACCAGAGCAAAATCACCAGTACCAATCCGCAGCCCGCCGCAATGAGTCGATACGGATGCCAAAGTCCCTCGCTTAGTGAAGTGGATAACCCCATCACATTCTGCTCGACTACAATGAGCGTAAACATACCCAATCGTTGAGGGAAATGTTGTTCCGTAGGTGCAATCTTCTCCAGCGATTTCCGGGCCAGCCAGGGGGTTGCCAATTCAATGACTAAACTGATCACTTGCCAAACGTGATTCTGGGTAATTCCGCCGACAATCCAGAAAACCAGACCCACACTAGAACCTATCAGCAAGTAACGGGCGGGCTTTCGGGCCTCTTCGTCAACCCAAATGATATATACGTACAAGCCCAGCAAGAGGATACGGGCTGCCGCGTAAAACCAGGTAAATCCTGCTACGTCTCCCTCCAGCGTATCGGGAGCCTTCACGGAAAGTAAGATGATAGGAATCAGACTCAGTAAAAGAAGAGCCTGCTGAAAGCGAGCATTTCGATCAAACCGATCAAAGTACAACGAAAAACCCGTCCATAGCCACCAGGCTGGAATGAAGAGACTGCAAAAATGCAGGTACTCCTTCCCGTAGACGGCTCCCGTAAACACATCGGCCAACTGACCAATGACGGTACCGATCACTAAGTCATAAAAAGGTTCAATCCAGCGATCAGCAATGGTTTGCCCCCGTTCGTCATTTCCTCGGGCTAAGTCGTTCTTTTGCTTCAAACGTGTGGGTCATAAGAGGTTAATCTTTCTTCAGTTTTACTTCGACCGTCTTTTTAAGGCCTTCGATATCTTCCAGATTGCCACGAATGACGGTTTTCATTTGACTATTCTTCAATAGATCGTTACTAGATGCCACTTTACAATCCATATGCAGGGCATACGGAAAATCCTTGCCTTTGAACAACATCTGCACGCTGGCTTTCAGCATTTTTCCTACTGTTAGCTGTACCGGAATGGAACGCCTTATTTTTCCTGGTTTAAATGGGCAAGTCTCCGCAGAGATAGAAGGCTATACGCTAAATAAAACTGTGCCCGCTCCTTACAATTTATTCTTCCTACTCTCCTCCTTGCTCGGCTAAGCCTACCTAACCCAACCTAAGCACAAAATTTTCAAAAATTTAATTTTATGCCTAGCTGTCAGTTTTCTAATTACTTACACTCAAAAAGTACGTAATTCTTCTTGAGAAGAACTTCTTAAAAAGTACCGTTTTCTCTAAAATAGCTTGCAATAAAGGCCGGTAAAGGGCTAGAGCTTAGGCAATAAGTAATAGTTAATCCACTGATATTAATATATTTACCTAGCCTTCTCAGCTAACACCTACACCTTATGCAAACGCCAACGTACCACGAAGCCCGGAAAATCTGGGATCGTATCAATCGGGATGTACCGACCGATCGCCTGGAGGTAATGGACTCCATTGAAAACTTCAAATCCATTCTGGACTTATTCCATTTAGGCCCTTATTACTACTACCTTTTCAATTGTCGCACGGGTCAAATTGAGTACACTAGTGATTCCGTACATGAAGTACTCGGTTGTTCACCCGAGGAATTTACCCTGCCCTACGTCCTCGATCACCTGCATCCCGATGATGTTTCTGTTTTTTTGAATCACGAGAACAGTGTGGTGGAGTTCTTTAATCAGATTGCACCGGAAAAAGTCTACAAGTACAAAGTGAGTTACGATTACCGCTTACGGAAAAAAAACGGTCAGTATGCCCGAATTTTACAACAAATTGTAGTCATTCAGTATGGTGAAAATGTACGTACGCTCGGCGTTCATACGGACATTTCGCATTTGAAAGCAACGGGCTCTTCGGTGCTTTCTTTCGTGGGAATTGATGGGGAGCCTTCGTATTTGAACATGCCGATTGAGCATGTATTTATCACTCGGAAAGAAATCTTGAGTCACCGGGAAAAAGAAGTACTACGAGCGATCGTATCCGGGTACGCCAGCAAACAAATCGCTGACTTACTGTGCATTACCAAGGAAACGGTAGACCGCCACCGGAAGAATATGCTGGGTAAGGCAGATGTACGCAGCTCGGCTGAATTGGTCGCCAAAGCCGTCCGCGAAGGCTGGATTTAACAAAAAACGTTCGACCCAAGGGGCCGAACGCTTGCAGAAAACCGGAGAAAGCTCCGCCAGGCTTTCTTAGTAATGCATCGACAACTCTGCCGCCGCCGCCCGATCCAGAAACCAGTCCAGATAGCCGTTAACGGGAATAATGAGTTGAGCAGGGAATTGCTCAATATCGATTGGATCTTCAATTACGTGGCGAACCGCCTCCGCCTTTCCAGCTCCATAAACCAGAAAAGCCGTACGATCTGCCTGATTAATCAGGGGAGCCGTAAACGAGATGCGGTACACGCCCTGATCATTGAGAAACACTTCTTTCACGGATTGTGAATCATCCGCCAGAATGCTGGTATAAGGAAACAGGGAAGCCGTATGCGAATTATCTCCCAATCCGAGCAGGATCAGATCAAAACTTAGCTTCTCGCCATTAAAGAATTTCAGAATGGTCTCCGTATACGCTTCTGCCGCCTGCTTGGGTTCCAGGCTGGTATCGACCGCATATACTTGCAGAGGATTAATAAAAAGCGGATCAAACAGCGTTTGCTTCGCCATCAGGTAGTTACTGTCCGGATCCGTATGGGGTACGTACCGCTCATCACCGAAAAAGAAATGTACTTTTTTCCAGTCCAGATCATTAGCGTGATGGGCTACCAGTAACTCATACAGCTTCTTGGGTGAACTTCCACCCGATAGAGCTACTGAAAAGCGGCCCTTTTCCTGAATATTCCGCTGGGCCGTTTCTACAAAAAATACCGCCAGATTTCGCAGTGTTTCATCGACGGTATCGGCAATTGTAATTTTCATAATCGTTTCATAATCAAGTGAGCAAAGGGAGGCGATAATCCGCCTCCCTTTTTTTGGATTAGCCTAGTGCTTCACATTACTTTTTAGCGGTAATGAAAACCAGTGGAAGCCATCGCGGGCAATCAGGGCCTCCGCCGACTCCGGTCCCCAGGAATCTGCGGCGTAGTTGGGGAAACTCAGGCTGGGTTTCGCCGCCCAGGTATCGAGTACGGGCATGAGTAAATCCCAGGCTGCCTCGACCTGATCACCCCGCATGAACAGGGTCTGATCACCCAACATGGTATCCAGTAACAGGGTCTCGTATGCTTCGGGAGCCTGATTGGTATACGTGCCTTTGTAATCGAAAACCATATCGACCGTATTGAGAATCATATCCAGTCCCGGACGCTTCGCCTGTACTTGCAGACGAATGCTCATTTCAGGCTGAATACTGATAATCAGACGATTTTGGGGCAGACTATCTTTGGTACCGGAAGGGAAAATATCGTGAGGAACCTCCCGAAATTGAATGGAAATCACCGAAGCCGACTGGTGCATCCGCTTACCCGTCCGTACGTAGAAGGGCACGCCCTGCCAACGCCAGTTGTCCACGAAAAACTTCACCGCTGCAAAAGTTTCGGTATTGGATTGCGGATCTACCTTGGGTTCTTCGCGGTAGCCGGGTACCTGTTTGCCTTCCATCCAGCCACTGCCGTACTGGCCGCGTACGGCCGACAGCCGTACATCTTCGGCCGTAAAACGACGCATGGCTTTGAGGACGTCCACCTTGCGGTTGCGTACTTCGTCGGCACTGAAGCTAACGGGCGGTTCCATCGCCACCAGACACAGCAATTGCAGCAGGTGGTTCTGGATCATGTCCCGCAGGGCTCCGGCTCCGTCGTAGTAGTCGCCGCGTTCGCCCATGCCCAGCTGTTCGGTTACCGAAATCTGTACATGTTCAATGTAGTTGCGATTCCATAAAGGCTCCAGAATGGCATTGGCAAAACGGAACGCCATGATATTCTGTACCGTTTCTTTGCCCAGGTAGTGGTCAATGCGGTAAATCTGGCGTTCGTCGAAGATATGAGCCAGCAGCGAGTTCAGCTTCTTGGCCGATTCCAGGTCGTGACCGATCGGTTTTTCGATCACGATTCGTACGCGTTCGGTATCCGAAGCCAGTCCAGCTTTAGAAATATTTTCGGCAATAATGGGGAAGAAATTGGGGGAAACCGCCAGGTAATACACGACGTTGGCCTTCTGACCCCACTCCTGCGTGTATTGATCGATACGGTTACCAAACTCTTTGTAGGTTTCCGCATCTTTCAAATCCGAAGGTTGGTACGCAACGTGCTTGGCAAACGTTTCCCATTTGTCGGATTCTGCCTTCCCGCGACGGGAAAACGAGTTGATTCCTTCGAGTAAACGTTCGGCAAAAACCTCGTCCGTCAGCTCCGTACGTCCCGTGCCAATAATGGCAAATTTTTCGGGCAGGTAACCATCCAGGAACAAATTATATAAGGCGGGTGCCAGTTTACGGGAGTTCAAATCGCCCGTACCGCCGAAAATGATAAATATGGTTGGCGTTGTTGTTGAATTCATGGGGAATGTCGTTGAAGTTGATTAGTAACAAGTCCCTGTTTCTTCAGGTAAGGAAGCCGGTAAGCAGTGCTTACTGTAAATCAACTTCTTCTTTGGGTACCCATTCAGTATGAAAAACGCCTTCTTTACCAATAACTTCGTACAAGTGGGCTCCGAAATAATCCCGCTGGGCTTGGATGAGGTTCAGGGCAGAACGACCCGTACGGAACGCATCAAAGTAACTCAGGGAAGTGGCATACGCCGGAGCCGCGATACCCGACTGAACGGCACTCGTCACCACCGTACGCAGGCCTGGAAGGGCCGCAGTCAACTGCGTTTTTACTCCTTCATCCAGCAACAGGTGCTCAAGTTGAGGATTCTTCTCGTAAGCCTGGTAAATACTGTTCAGGAACTTCGAACGAATGATACAGCCACCCCGCCAGATTTTAGCGATTTCGGTGAGCTGGAGTTCGTAGCCATATTCCCGCGAAGCCTTCAATAGCATGTGCATGCCTTGGGCATAGGTGATAATCATGCTGGCGAAGAACGCTTCTTCCAGAGCCGTTAAGTATTCCTGTTTTACGGCATCAATTCCCCGGCCTTCACCGCTGTATAATTCAGCCGCCTGTTCGCGAAGCTTTTTGTACTTGGACAAATCCCGCTGCGAAACGGCAATATCAATCGTTGGAATGGGCGTTTCCAGATCCATGGCTGCCTGTGAAGTCCACTTACCCGTACCTTTGGCTTTCGCTTCATCTTTGATGTCGTCGAGTAGCTCGTGGTCGGCTCCGGGTTCACGGTAGCGGAAAATATCTTTGGTAATGTTAATCAGGAAAGATTGTAGACGGCCCTGGTCCCACTGGTCAAATACGTCACCAATGGCGGCGTTGTCCATTTTCAGACCATTTTTCAGCAAGGAATACGTCTCGGCAATCAATTGCATGAGGCCGTATTCGATACCATTGTGTACCATTTTCACAAAGTGTCCCGATGCTCCGGGGCCAATGTAGGTTACACAGGGATCCCCATCTACTTTCGCCGCGATGGCTTCAAAGACGGGTTTCATTACTTCATAGGCGTGCTTATCGCCACCGGGCATCATACTCGGTCCACGACGAGCCCCTGCTTCACCACCCGAAATCCCCATTCCGAAGAAGTGGATGCCTTTGCTTTGCAGTTCGGCAACGCGACGATTGGTGTCCGTAAAATGTGAATTTCCGGAATCAATCAAAATATCGCCCTGATTTAACAGGGGTTCCAGATTGGCAATGACGCTATCTACTACTTTACCCGCCGGTACCAGCATGATGATGGTACGAGGACTGGTCAGGCTTTCAATGAAATCAGGTAAAGACACAAAGCCCTTTACGTTTTTACCCTTGCCTTCCGTTTCGAGCAATTCAGCTTTGGAGGCGTCCGTATCGTACCCAGCTACGGCTACGTCGTGATCCGCCATATTCAGCAGGAGGTTTCGGCCCATGGTTCCCAGGCCAATCATTCCTATGGTGTACTGTTGAGCACTCATTAGGGATAGGATGGTTTATTTGAAGGTG
>NZ_JBMDWJ010000248.1:0-9708 GCF_048595215.1 Siphonobacter sp. | reverse complement strand
CGTCGCCATTCGTACGGGGTACATCGCTTGGTTTTACAGGCTTTGCAACAATACGGGGCGGGTTCGTTTGTCGGAACCAGCAACGTACACATGGCCATGCGGTACCAAACCAAACCCATTGGTACGCACGCCCATGAATGGTTTATGTTCCACGCAGCCCGGTACGGCTTTAAGATGTCGAATGCTTTAGGACTGGAACATTGGGTACAGGTCTATCGCGGGGATTTGGGCATTGCCCTATCGGATACGTACACAACGGACGTCTTTTTCCAGCAATTTGACAAGATGTTCTCCAAGCTCTTCGATGGCGTCCGGCACGACAGTGGCGATCCGCTCGAATTCACCGATAAAGTCATCCAGCATTACCAACGCATGGGGATCAATCCGCTGTCGAAAACCATCACCTTCTCCGACTCGCTCAACTATGAAAAAGTCGTACGCATTGCCGAACACTGTCGGGGTCGCATCGGCATGTCGTTTGGCATCGGTACCAGTCTGACCAATGACGTCGGCCCTAAAGCCATGAACATTGTGATTAAAATGACGGAGGCCCAGCCGGGTGAAGGAGAATGGACCGAGGTCGTCAAGCTATCTGACGAAAAAGGCAAATACACGGGCAGCGAACGGATGATTCATCTGGCTAAGGAAATCCTCCACATCGAATGAGAAGTACGTACTGAATACCAAGATTTTCCACCGATCCAGCCATGAAAGAAGTTGAATTAAGTACGATTGAAGCGTACCTCACGCTCATTAAGCAGAGTAAAGACGAACACAGCCGGCAGGGCTACTCGATTGATTTTCTGTTTCGTGGCCAAACGTTCGATCATCCCCTGCTTCCCAAGATTTGCCGCCTGAAAGCCAAAGGTGACATTTTGCAGGTGGAACAAACGCTTTTACAGGAATTCAAGCGAACAAATCCACTGCTCATTGAGCCGCACCGCCCCATGGACGACTGGGATTACCTGACGCTGGGCCAACATTTTACCTTACCCACGCGTTTGCTAGACTGGTCGAACAATGCCCTGACGGCCCTGTGGTTCGCTACGGGCGAATCGCTAGTGGCTTCGTCGTATAGCGTAGTATGGATTTTAATGGCTCAGGAAGAGGATTTTGCGGCCAATCTGGAAACGATGCACCCTTTCGACGTGCCGCAAACTAAGCTCGTACGACCCCGGATTATCAAGCAACGAATCAATAACCAATCAGGTGTATTTAGCGTCGCGTCTTCGCAGGAACTACTGACCAAGCAGTACATGAACGAAATCGACTCGTATACGGAGAAGTTGATCAAGGTAAAAATTCCATCCACCTGTTTGAAGCAAATTCGTACCGATCTGGATACGCTAGGCGTCAATGCCTTCTCGATTTTCCCGGAACTGGAAGGACTCTGTACCTATCTGCAATGGCGTTACTTTGAATAATGAAAAAGGCGGAGAACGAGTCGTTCTCCGCCTTTTTCATTTCACGATATTGTTACTTATTCTTTTCCGGAGTTAAATACGCCTTTGGGATCGGCCTGTTTAGCGGAAAGCTGTTCAATAAAATTAAAGTCGAGGACCTGTACATCCAGCTGACGGCATTGGTGCAGATGTTCCCAGGCTTTATCGAAATTGTTTCGCTGATACTCGGCCAGTGCCAGTTTCAGGTACGTCGTGGCGTTGGTCGTATCCAGTTGTACGGAACGGTTGAGTAAGGCAAACGCTTCGTCCAGGTCATGAGCCTGACCGGATTGCTGGTGCTGTTGAATGTACAGCGTCGCCAGATCGTCGAGTAACATCGAATTGGCAGAATCGCAGGCGACTCCTTTACTCAACATACGGATGGCCTCGGCTCCTTGTCCTTTCTGATGGCACACGACCCCTAAACCCCAGTACGCATCGCTGTTTTTCGTGTTGAGCAACTGGGCCAGATTAAAGCGGTAGCAAGCCGTATCCAGCTCACCTTCGGCAATGTACTCCCAGCCACGCTCGGCAAAAAACCGGCTGGCTTCGGCTCGATTGCCGAAATTCTCGTCACAGGCTTTTAAAAAGGCTTCATCTTGTTTGATTTGCTGGGCGGTTTTTTTCTTCTCCCCCCACAGTGGAATACAGTGTAGGGATGCTTTGTCACTGTCTTTAGCTACCGTCGAACGGGCTTCAGCGTTTGATTTGGTTAGGGGATGGGTCTGACTGACAAACTGAGAGGTCTGTCCGAAAACGTTCGGAAATACCCCCAGAATGGTCCACACTACGAAAAGGGCTCTCATCGAATTCACTCTCTCCAATTGGTTTCAGCTTCTTAAACGCTTCGGTTCAGGAATAAGTGTCTGCCGAAGTAGTTTTAACGTAATTTTCTGGATATTAACCGTGTAAAAAGAAATATTCGTCGCTGGTACCCAGGACTTTATTCCGTGTCTCCGTCGCAACGAAAGTAGTAGAATCCCCAAGTTTAGCCAAACGATTGGTCGATTCTTAACTCAAATCACCCCCATCATCAGCTCCGTTTTAAGAGCCTGCCTACGAAACGTACGCCTTGGGTACTCGCCGAAAGAAAAGTAAGGAAAGAAAGGCCGTTAGTCCAAAAACGCCAGCCGTCAGGTACAAGGGTTGCTGGTACGAGCCGGAGGTTTCAAAGAGCCAGCCCATCACTAAGGGTCCCAGCAATGAACCACAGTTTTCGAATAAGCTGATGGTACCGTTGATTTTCCCGGCCGCTTTCAAGCCAAAGGATCGAACAATCAATACATTGTACAACGTGAAAACGCCGCCCCAGCTTAAAGCCGCCAATCCTACCGAAGGAATAATTAGACTTGGTGTCAGTGAAGCCAGACCTATTGCTCCTACCATGAGTCCCAACAAACAGCCGGTAAATAGAGGATAGAGGGACACCAGATCGGAAATCCAGGAAATCAGAAATTTCCCGACCAGTGCTAGCGTGAAATACAGCGATAACGTCCAGGCCGCCTGTCCGGAATCAAATCCGACGCTTCGTAATTGTAAAAAGAGATTAGATACCAAGCCGACAATTCCCAAGAACGAGAGAAATCCGCACAAAGCGATCAGCCAAAATAAGGGCGTATGTAGGGCTTCGGCATAGGTTCGACCCTCTTTCACTAAGGGTTCTTCCGTCGCTCTTCGTCCGTAGGGCTGCATGCCGGCGGTTTCAGGAGTACTATGCACGACGACAGCCGTATAAACGAACAGCACCAGCGGTACAAACGATAGCCAGTGAAAAGCTTCCCGCCAGCCGTGCGTATGAATTAGATTCGTAAGTAAAGGCGGAAAAATGGCACTACCCAAACTCGTGCCCGCTAGTGTAATGCCCAGGGCTAATCCGCGTTTTTTCTGAAACCAGGACGAAACCAGAATTACTACGGCCACTGAACCCGCCGAAACGTAAGCCAATCCAAGCAGTACGTGCAGAATATACAAATCCGTCAGATTACGGGCGAACCCGTAGCCACCCAGAGCCAGGGCCATTAAGGTTAACCCACTCAGTAGTAACTTTTTTACCCCAATCCGATCAATCAGCCACCCTGAAAGTAAAATGAACAGAGCCGAAACAGCGTAGGTAACCGTTTCCCGTGATTTGAGTACGCTCCGAGTCAAGTGAAACTCCCGCTGAACGACTTCATCAAACACCGACAGCGAAGAGGTCGTAAGCCCATTGATGGTAATGAGAATAAACAACCCGGAAATCGCGATCAACCAAGGATACTGTTGATGAGAAGTGTCCGAAGTATCGGTTAAAGTAGATGTTTGATTCATACGTTCGGGAAGCAAATACGCTTTTTACTCGTGCTTTATTAAACAGTGGAAAAGATAGATGGTTCCCAGTAGTCTAGTCCTAGCCTAGAGTTTTAAACAATTCATTATTTTTTTTCGTTATGTTCGTAAAAATATAACGATAATTTTAGGCCCTATTTCCGTTCCTTTCGCATGAAAAAGTTACTGCCCTTGTTGGGTTTCCTTATATGGTCCTGGAATGTATCGGCTCAGGTGGTTTTAAAGGTTACGGGTGAAGTCACTACTCCGCTTCAACTACAAGCTTCCGATCTGACAGCCCTGCCGCATACGGACGTAAAAGCCGTAGACAAAGACCAGAAAGAGCACCACTACTCGGGCATACCGCTGATTGAGCTATTGAAGAAAGCCGGGGTAACGGTAGGTGGGCAACTCCGCGGAGAAAATTTAGTCAAATATGCTCTGGTACGGGCAGCCGATGGGTATGAAGTCCTGTTTGCTTTGCCAGAACTGGACCCGGAATTTAGTACGCGAACCATCGTACTCGCCGATGCCGTAGACGGTACCGCCCTGCCCGCTGGCGTAGGTCCGTATCGAATCGTAGTATCCGGTGAAAAGAAACCCGCCCGCTGGATTCGGGAAGTACGGGAAATTGAAATCCGGTTCGCCAAATAACCGATAGAATGCCTATTTTCACCGTTGATTTTTCGGAAAGGCCGCAACCGGAAAGTTGGACTCGTTTTTCTTCTCGTCGATACGTATGCTTCGTTGGTTGATCCTACTGAGTAGTGCGGTGGTACTGGCCTTTACCCTCCGCAACGATACTCCCTATACGCTTTCCATTCCGGCTTCTTTTGGGCATCGGTACACCATTCCGCCGGATAATCCGATGACGGTGGAGGGCGTGGCTCTGGGGCGTTTTCTGTTTTACGACTCTCTGCTTTCTAAAAATAATACGATCTCCTGTAGCAGTTGCCACCAGCAAAATCGGGCTTTTACCGATGGTTTTGCGTTGAGTATCGGCGTGAATGGACGTACCACGGCCCGCAATTCCATGTCGCTGGCAAACCTGCTTTGGGTACGCCATTTCTTCTGGGATGGTCACTCACCCACGCTGGAAGATCAGGCTCTGATTCCCATGGCTCATCCGGATGAACTGGGACTGGCTCCCGAGAAAGCGGCACGAAAGTTGCAACAAACGGCGTTTTATCCCTCGAAATTCAAACGGGCGTTCGGTACGGACTCCATTACGCCCCTTCTGATGGCCAAAGCTCTGGCCCAGTTTGAGCGGTCCCTGATTTCTGCCCAGGCTCCGTATGATCGGTATCTAAGGCATCAGTATACGCTGACCAACGCCGAAAAGCGAGGTATGGATCTGTTCATGCGAACCTCCGATCCTGCCGAAGGCATACGCGGAGCCAACTGTGCTCACTGTCACGGCGGGGCTCAGTTTTTCCAGAACGTCTTTCATAATAATGGTCTGGATGCCTCTCCGCTCGATCCTGGTCGGCAGGAAGTAACGGGCTTTGACGCCGATTTTGCCCGCTTTCGGGTACCGACGCTTCGGAATATTGCCGTGACGGGTCCGTACATGCACGACGGTCGTTTCCGGACGCTGGAGGAAGTCATCGATCATTACAGTGAGCATGTAGCTTCCAGCCGTACACTCAGTACGGATCTGAAAGGCCCCATGCATCTGACCTCTTCCGAAAAGAAAGATTTGATCGCGTTTCTGCATACGCTGACGGACACAGAATTTCTACAGAATCCTGCCTTTAGCAATCCGTTTTTGACGCAATAGTTCGCTATTCGTTCATTTCTTCGGGCTTCGTTAATGAACTGGCGAGCAGACTAATGACGCCCATCACCAGAAAGGTATTCCGGGCTTTTTTGTGTTTGGCAAAACCAAAGAGCCAGGGTGCCGCCAGGGCCAAAAGCCCCGCCGAAAAGTCAATAGCTAAGTGCTTTTTAAAGGGTAACAATCGTAGGGCACCCCATTCAGCTTTGGTACCTAAACTATAGGCCAAAGCTCCACTACTCAAAAGAACACATAGGGTAACGGCGGCTTTTTCCTTTTCAAAATCGGCCAGTTTAGGAGCCAGGGCCACAAGCGGTACATAGGCGTAATCGGCCAGGCCGTGCATGGGCCGTGAAATGGGCTTTTCCATAATCGGGTGTTTTTAGGGTTGGTTTCCAGAGGGGTAGAAAAAGCTGTACCTGAGCTTGTTGGAATATTATATTATAAGGATTGGTGAATTTAAATAATATAGATGCAGTCTTTCGTCCCGCTGAGATGGCTGATCTTTCAGTCCGTATCGCGAACGTCGCTGACTTCATCCTGCTCAAGGCCACCGTGTTACGGATGAAGTAGGCGACTTATCGCAATAGGACGGGGCCTGGATTTAATTCGTCCATGAAGGTTTCCGATTGAACTTTAATAACGACCAACCACTAACTAATAAACTTAAATAAATTGCCTTTAGAAGAAAACCTCTCCCGCTCCTGAGCAACGGAGCGACCTACGATAGCCGAAACGCGGTGGCCCAGAGCAGGCGTTAGTCGTGGAGAGGTCCAGCCTGGAAGGCTCACCAGCTACTAGTCAGCCGTGACTGCGGGACGAAATTCGGTCTGACTCATATGAGCTAGGTAAAACATCCTACTTATACAAAACAACAAACCCCGTACGCAGGTCTGCGTACGGGGTTAAACGAATTATAAAATTTTTCAACCTTACTTCTTTAACTTCTCCTGAAATAACTTCAAAATCCGCTTGTATTCATCCATCCAGCTGGTAGGCTCTACGAATCCGTGGTCTTCCATGGGGTAAGCGGCGAGTTCCCAGTTTTCTTTTCGTAATTCAATCAATCGCTGCGAGAGGCGTACGGCATCCTGAAAATGTACGTTTACGTCTACCATCCCGTGGCAGATGAGCAGGTTATCTTTCAATCCGGCCGCATGATAAATCGGAGAGCTGCGACGGTACGCCAGCGAATCCGTCTGCGGTTCATTCAGAATATTGGCCGTATAGCCGTGATTATAGGCTGCCCAATCGGTTACGGGCCGGAGAGCCGCTCCTGCTTTGAATACGCCGGGTTTGGTGAACAAAGCCATCAGCGTCATAAACCCGCCGTAGCTACCGCCGTACATCCCAATGCGTTTCGCATTGATGCCTAGTTTTTGCGTCAGGTACTTCGCTCCGTCTACGTGATCGTCGAGGTCCTTCCCACCCATGAAGCGGTAAATGCCCGTTCGCCAGTCGCGACCGTAGCCCGCCGAGCCCCGGTAATCCATGTCCAGTACCGTAAAGCCCTGATCGACCAGTAAGTTGTGGAACATGTATTCCCGGTAATACTGGCTCCACCATTTGTGAGCGTTTTGCAGGTATCCGGCTCCGTGGACAAAGATGACCGCCGCCCCGTTTTTCTTCTTCGGTACGTACAGACGGGCGTAAATATCCTGTCCGTCGCTGGCTTTTACCGTGATGACCTGTGGTTCTTTCCAGGCATAAGATTTGAACTCATCCGACAGTGAATTGGTAATTTTTTCCGCTTTCGCTCCGGCCTGGTTTTCCTGTAGATACAGTTCCCAGGGCTGCGTAGGCGTCGAATAACGAATGAGCAGTTTCGTTTCATCCGGTGAAAGGCTTACCTCATGGGCTCCCGTACCGGTTGTCAGTTTCACGCGTTCACCGCCCGTAACCGCCATTTTATACCAGTGCTGTTCTCCGGGGTGTACCTCATTCGACTGAAAATAAATCGTTTTTTTATCTTTGGATAGAACCGTCTGCTGTACTTCGAACTTGCCACTCGTGAGCTGCTTGCGTTCGTTCGTACGCAGGTTGATGCTGTACAAATGCGAGTATCCCGTCGCTTCCGACTGAAACAGTAACGTTTCCTTATCCAGCCAGGTCAGTGCATACGAACCCGGGCCACCCACCCAGGCCTCGTCGCGGAGGCGGTCGAGTACCTTCAGTTTCGCCGTAGCCGGATCGAGTTGGGCAATCCAGCGGTCTTTGTTATCCTGCGAACGAACGATCACCACGGCATACGTACCATCTTCGGACCAGTTCGTTCCGAAAAACTGTACCGGACGTACCTTCGATTTTTTGGACGTGGTATCCGCTTTATACTCCGACAGGTATTTAGGCTGCTCCGTAATGCCCGTCAGGTCCTTTGCACTCACTTCGCGGATGGTATCCTTTTCGATGTCGTACAAAAACAACTGATGCGAAGCCAGGGGTGCTCCTACTTTGGTGCGGGCCGGAATGTCTTCCGTGAATCCTGATTCGGTGACGTAGTTAGGAACAATGGTGCTCTTTGCTCCTGCCGCCGATTTTACCAGTTGAAACGTTACGTATTTTCCGTGGGGAGCTGCCGTGGGAGCCATCAGGTTCCGTTCTTCCAGGTAAAACTCCTTGGGTCGCTTAGGCTGTTCGGCTTTGGTGATTTTAGCGGCGTCCTTTTTCTTGTCGGCTCGTTCCTTCAACACTTCAAACATCGCTAATTGATCCGATTTCAACCATTTTTCCTCTTCGTTGGCTTTCGGATCGGCTTTTTTACTACCCGACAAAAAGTTGGTCAACTGATTGATTTCACCCGAAGCCAGGTACATGGAAAACAGGTTCATCCCCCGACGGAAAATCACTTGTTTTTCATCGCTACTGAACGTAGGGTTACTTTCACTTTCAACCGTATTCGTCAGCTGTCGAATCTGTTTGGTAGACAGGTCGAGGTAGAACAGATCGCCGTTCTTTTCGTACAGTTTTACGGTTTTCGCCTGATTGTATTTACCCGATTCGCTCGGTATCCGCTGCCGATCGGCCAGACTTACTTTACTGATTTTTTTACTGCTGAGTTCATAGGCGTACAACGAATCGCCCTTGGCTCCTTCCGGATTCCAGGAAAAATAAACCCTGGAACCGTCTTCGGCCCAGTAGGGATTACTCGGCGAAACGCCCATCCATTTGGGGTCCCGCATGATCTTTTCGACGGTCAGCGGCCCCAGTTTTTGGGCCATGACAGGTACGGCAGGTAGGCTTAGAAGCAGACCCAGTGAAAGGGCCCGGACGTTAGGAAGATGAAACATACAATGGGATGAACGCAGCATCGGGCTGCTTAGCTGTTTACCGAAGTGCTGATGAATGCCTTAAAAATACGGGATCGTGCGTATTTCTAACGTCTTTGGCGACTAAACCTTATTTCTTGAAGGTCAAAAAGCCCATTTTCAAAATCAAGCCAGCCATTCGTTTGGATGCTGCCCCAAATGATTTCTCTGACTCGACCCATTCATTAGTCGCTTTTGTGCTGTTTCCCAAGGCTTTTTGCGACCTTTGTGTTTTCGTTGGAAGGAATAAGAAGATGACGTTCGAAGATTTTAACCTCAATCGGCAATTGCTCAATGCCGTAAGCGAGGCCGGATATGAGCAACCCACCGACATTCAGGAACAGGCCATTCCGCTGGTTCTGGCGGGTCACGATCTGCTGGGTATTGCTCAGACGGGTACGGGTAAAACGGCGGCTTATGTCCTGCCCATTCTGTATAAGGTCAAGTACGCTCAGGGTTTGGCACCACGGGCTTTGATCCTGGCTCCGACCCGCGAGCTGGTCATGCAGATTGGCGACGCCATTGAGCAACTGGGCAAGTATACCGATTTACGGACACTCTGTCTGTACGGCGGTCTCGGCCCTAAAACGCAAATTGAAGCCCTTACGGCTGGCGTGGACATCTTGGTCAGTACGCCGGGTCGTTTCATGGATCTGTACCTTCGCGGCGACATTGTTACCAAAGAACTAAAAGTGATGGTACTCGATGAAGCCGACAAGATGATGGACATGGGTTTCATGCCACAGATTCGCCGGATTCTCGAAATCATTCCCCGCAAACGGCAGAACCTACTGTTTTCGGCTACGTTCCCGGAAAAAGTAGAGAAGTTTTCGTTCGAGTTTCTGGAATTTCCGACCCGTATTGAAGTAACGCCGCAGGC